>DATLVQ010000586.1:0-19463 GCA_035577325.1 Bryobacteraceae bacterium
TGGTGCGGTCCAATGCTGTGGCAAAAGGTCTCTCGCGTCGCCCGCACACCGGAAGAACTTCAAAAGCTTCTTCGCCTAAAAGAATTGGCGGAAAGATGGTCGTCCGCGGGTAATTTCTATTCGACAAGCTGTTACACCGGATATTGGTTTCCCCATCATGGCCATTACGCCAGGGTGATAAGCCAGCGCTATCCTCCGAAATGCCCGCCAAGGGGTTGCAAGCCCGTGCATCCACCGCGCCCTAGATGGGTACAGGTGGGCAGACAAGTCGGATTTGTGCCTCGCCATCCAAAGGACGTTGCTGGCAAGCCTCCCCTAAATTTGAAGAATGGGATCATCATTGTACCACCCTCAAAACCGGGCCAGCCCATTCGACTCTTGGCGATAGATTCTTCGGAGAAAATCAGCGTCCTGGACAGAGCGCCCATGCAATTTCAGAGTGGTCTCTCGGTCCATCCGGCCGCAGTGACTGCTCCGGAGATTCACGCTCGCCTCGCGCTTGAAAATACGCGCCAAAGTTCCGTCGCCGCGAATCGCTCGCTTACCGCAATCACATATGACTACAAGAGCCACACCTTTACGATGCCCGGCTCTTCGGCTCCGGGATCGCATTCCAAACCCATGGCCGTAGGCGGAATTACGTCCAGTGGGAAAATCGCAAGCTTCGCTGACGGCCATTCCTCCGCCTACGCCGAATCCTTCGGTCGCACCAGCGCTGCAGCCTCCTACAACAGCGTGGGTGCGCACAGTTCTGGATCCTACTACTCAGGTGGGGGGCATAGCTCCGGCTCTTATTCAGGCGGAGGGCACAGTTCTGGCTCTAATTCAGGTGGGGGGCATAGCTCCGGGTCTTATTCTTCCGGAGGTTCTTCTTCCGGAAGTTCTTCGGGAGGTTACGCGCACTCCTCAGCCGGTGCAGCAAGTTCTAGTTCTAGTTCTAACTCAGGCAGTTCACCGAGTTCGACTAGCACGGGCGGCGGTGGCGGTTCCCACCACTAGAAGGTGCAGTCCTCCTGCGCACGGCAAGGTGTTTACGCGTCTCTCTGATTCAGAGTGTGCGATACCTATCCTGTCACGCAGCATGCTTCTACGGATGGCGAGCTAAAACCAAGTGGCGCGCTTCCGGTAACTGCCGAAGTGCACCCCCGCGAAGTCCCGTCTCGGAATTTGGTCACGATCGTTTCCACGCCTAGATTCATGGCGCGGCGTCCTCGGCTTCAGTGGTTGAGCAGATGGATCAAAGCGCTCGAATTAATGCGCCACCGACCTCACTTCTCCCGCAGAGTATCGACGGGATCTAGCGCAGCGGCGCGGCGGGCAGGGAGCCAGGACGCGATCGCGGCAATGAGGAAGAAAAGTATCGCCATGGCGGCGAAGGTGACGAGATGGATGGGTTTGACGCCGAGCAGCCTCCTTCAAGATGCATGATCAATTCCAAAGGCCGCGAGAAAGCCGATGTTAATGCCGGGGATAATTGAGACGCAGTCCGAAGCCCAAGGAACTCACACGACCGCGACCTTGACGTTGTGAATCGGCGGCAGCGAATCGAACAGGCAGTCCCACTGCTCACCGCCTTCTCTCCCGATCCACAGCTGACCGGTCGTCGTGCCGAAGTAGAGTGCAGGCACCTTGAGCCGGTCGATGTCCATCGCGTCGCGCAGAACGGTGAAGTAGCTCTGCTTCTTCGGCAGTCCACGCGCGAGCCGGCTCCACGACTCACCGCCATTTTCGCTGCGCCACACCGCTGGCGCGCCGCCCGGACAGGTGCGCGTCGCTCCCTCAAGGGGCATGACGTAGACCGTATCGGCGTCCTGCGGGTGGACCACGATGGGAAATCCGAAGTCTGACGGTAATCCCTTAGCAATCGATCGCCACGTGCGGCCGTAATCATCGCTGCGCAGCACGCCGATGTCCGGCCGCGGTCCGCCAGGCCCGGTCCAGTCCGCCCATCCGCCGTGGTTCTGCATGTAGAGCCGCCCGGGCGCGTCGTCATGCCGCGCGATCTTGTGCACGCACTGACCGAACTCGGGATAGGGATCGGGCGCGAAACCGGCGCCGACACCTTGATTGGACGCCCTGAATGTTTCGCCTCCGTCCTCGCTCAGATAGTGGCCGCCGGTCGAGATGCCGAGGTGCACGCGATTCCCGTCGAGAATGATGGTGTGCATGCAGAGCCCGCCGTTACCGGGTTGCCACTTGCGCGCGTGCTCGTGATTACTGATGCCAGGCACGAGGTCCCACGAATCGCCGCCGTCATGACTCTTGAACAGGGACGCCGGCTCCACGCCGCACCATAGATCCTTCTTTCCACCACCCGTTTCGAGCGACCAGATGTTGGCAAGCGCGCGTCCGTCTTCCTTGGGGAAGGCCGGCGCCGACTTCGTCTCCGTGAAGCTCTTCCCTAGGTCCGTCGAACGAAGCACCTTCATGCCGAAGAACGGATTGCAGCTGGAGGCATAAAGACGAGGCGTACCGCGCGTGTCGATCAACGTCGAGTAGACCGGGACGCCGGGACCAAAGGGGCCGCGCAGTGCGAAGCTGCGCCTCGGCTTCGCGGCATCGGCGACGAAGACGCCTTTTTTGGTGCCAATGGTGAGAATCACCCGATCCGTCATCTTTAACCTCCGGAAACCGCCGGCAGAAATGTTACCACGTCACCCGGTGTCAGCGTGGTATCTACCCCGTCCAGGTCGCGCACATTGTCCGAGTTCACGAACACGTTCAGGTGCCGGCGCACTGCACCGGTTTCGTCGCAGACATTGCGATACAAAGCGGGCTGGGTCCGCTGGAGTTCCTCAAGAGCGGCTCGCACGGAGTGCGCTGACATCGAGAGTTGCGATGCACCCGCGCAGTACGCACGCAGGGGACCAGGGATATGGATCGCAATGACCGGTGCTGCGCCCACGGTGTGAAACGGAGCTTATCATTGGCGGTTGCGATGAAGCAAGCGTATGACCGCGGCACTAGCATCCGTCAGCCCAAAGAAGCGCCTCGTGCGCCTGAGTGACGGCGGGCGAGAGTCGGACTCTGGAAATTTGGTCGCGATGATTTCAGCCGTCCGCGTTGATGGCTCGACATCCGCCGTCGGCCGGGCCAATGGATGGACGCGCCGGGCTGTGCATCCACCCCACTCACTCCTCCCGCAGGGCCTCCACCGGATCTAGCGCGGCGGCGCGGCGGGCCGGGAGCCACGATGCGAGCGCGGCTATGAGAAAGAAAAGTAGCGCCATGACCGCGAAGGTGGCGGGGTCGGTGGGCTTGACGCCGACCAGCATGCTCTTCAAGACGCCGGTCAGCTCCAGGGCGGCGACGAGACCGATGGCGATGCCTGTGACGCTCAGCCGCAGCCCGAAACCTACAACCAAGCGGAAGACGCGGGAAGGTGGCGCGCCCAAGGCCATGCGGACGCCGATTTCGGCGGTGCGCTGCCGCACGACGGTGGAGAGCACACCGTAGAGTCCGACGGCCGCGAGGAGCGCTGCCACAGCAGCGAAAATTCCAATGAGGACGAGCGAGAAGCGCGTGCCGGCCTGCGCTTTCAGGACGAGCGCATCCATCGGCTCGACATCGGTGACCAGAAGTTGCGCGCCGACATTGCGGATCTCATCCCGAACGCGGCCCGCATAACTGGCGGGATCGCCCGAAGTGCGGAGCACCCAGGAGCCGGCGGCGCCGTGATTCATGTAGCCATCGGTCACATAGAGTTGTTCGCGTCCCGGCGTGGCCAGCGAGACATCGCGCTGGTGCGCCACGACACCGACAATTTCGCCCCATTGCGCTTCCGGCGTGCGCGCGCGGAAAAGGATCCGCTTGCCGACGGCGGAGTCGAAGGGAAACGCTTTCGCTGCGAGAGCCTGATCGACGATCAGCATGTTGCGCTCGGACGTGTTGTCGGACTCGGTGAACGTGCGGCCGGCGATCAAGGGCGTACGCATGGCTTCAAAATAGCCGGGCAGCACGATTTGCAGGTCGGCCGCCTGGAATTTGGTTTGATCCGTCAGCGCTTCGTTGGTTCCCCAGCGTATGGGATTGAAACCGCCGGCAAGCGGCATGGGAGCCGACGCTGCCACGGTTCGCACACCGGGCATTGCGGCTAAGCGCTCGTGCAGGCGGCGCATGAAAGCCTGGCGCACGGGCGGTGTGTCGCCCACGTTACCCAGCACCTGGAATGTGAGCAGATTATGGGGATCGAACCCAACGTCCACCCGCTGAATGGCGAGGAAGGTACGAAACATAAGACCTGACCCGATGAGGAGGACGAAGCAGAGGGCCACCTCGAGGACAACCACGCCGTTCCTCAAAACACCTCCGGCGAGGCCCGCGGTTCGGCCGCTGGCGCGAAGAATGCGCATGATGTCGGGGCGCGCGGAGCTTAGAGCGGGGGCAATTCCGAAGATGGCCGCGGCGGCGAGCGCGGAAAGCGTCGAGAAGGCCAGCACGGCGGGATCGATGTGGATGGAGTTGAGCCGCGGAACATTTTCGGGTGCCATCAGCAGCAGCTCATCGATGCCGAATTGCGCTAGCGCGAGGCCGAGCGCCATGCCGCAGGCGGAAATCACCAGCGCCTCGGCCAGCGTCTGTCGAACGAGCCGCCACCAGCTCGCGCCCAATGCAGTACGAAGGGCAAGCTCGCGCTCACGCAACGATGCGCGTACCAGCATCAGGTTCGCCACATTCGAGCAGGCGATGAGCAGCAAAAAGATGACACCGCCCATGAGCGCTAGAATCGCGGGCCGCACTTCGCTGACCAGATGCTGCTTCATGGGCTCGAGCCGGATGTACTGGCCGGCGGTCTTTGCCACGGGATTGGCGCGGCGCAATTGCTCGGAGACGGTGTCAGCCTCGCTCTGCGCTCGCGCGAGCGTCATACCTTCTTTCATCCGGCCGATCACGCGCCATTGGACATTGTTGCGGTTGGCTGTGTCGTAAGGGATGCGCGTCGCGAACCAGATATCGGGGAACTGTTCCATGTTGGCTTCGGGCGGAAAAAGCAGCTCGAAACCCGGGGGCAAGACGCCGACCACGATGGGGCTCGGGCCGCCGGGCACGGGCAGAGTCCGGCCGATGGCGGACGGGTCGCCGCCGAAACGCCGCTCGAAATATCCGTGGCTCAGGATGGCGAAGATGGGGAGTTCCGGCGGAGGCGGCCCGGCAGGCGCGGCTCCGGCTTGCGGCGCGGGAGGCTGCGGCAAACCGTCGGCGTCTTCGAAATCGCGGCCGAACGCGATGCGCGCTCCCATCAGGCGAAAGAAATTGGTGGAGACGCCCGCAAAGCGAACCTGCTCGGGAGTGCCATCGGCCTGGGGCACGGGGCCGCGTCCGGTGTTCACGGCGGCGAAATCCTCGAATGCGCTTTTTGCGCCATTTCGCAGGTCGAGGAAATCGGCATTCGAAAGCGGGAAATCCTTGACGTTGCGCTGACGCAGATCGCTGCAGGCCAGAACGAGGCGGTCGGCCGCTTTATAAGGAAGCGGATGCAGCAGCACGGTGTTGGTGACGCTGAAAATGGCAGTGCTGGCGCCGATGCCGAGTGCGATGGTCAGGATGGCCGTTATGGCGAATAGGGGACTCTTACGTAGCGTGCGGAAGGCGTATAGCAGGTCCTTGGTGAGCATGGCTTTGAGATTAGTTTAGACCAACGGATGAAGTCACCGGCATCCGAGTCGGGCGACCTATGCAATCGGCGAGCATCTTGACGTCGGAGTTGGTTGCGACATAGACTGTCTATGTAAGCGGGGGCACAACCAAACGCGCGAAGACATTCCATACGGCACGCTCGACATGCTGATTCTCCAAACGCTGGCGGCAAATCAGCCGATGCATGGGTTCGAGATCGCCAGCTACATTCAGGAACACTCTGAAGAAGTGCTGCAGGTTGAAGAAGGATCTCTGTATCCGGCGCTGCAGCGCATGCTCTTGAGCGGATGGATCACGGGCGATTGGGATCGCACGGAAGAAAATAGGCGCGCGCGGTACTACCGCCTTACCGCCGCTGGAAGGAAGGCATTGCAGCGCGAACTGCAGCGCTATGCGCGCGTCACTCAGGCGATCGGGCGCGTCTTGCAGAATCAGCCTGCCTAGGAGGCCTCATGTGGTTCGCTAAGCTGTGGCGTAGAATGGCGCATTTGTTGCGGCGAGGCCGTTTCGACGACGAGCTCGCGGAAGAAATGCGAATGCACGTCGAGATGCGCGCCAAACGGCTGGAGCGGCAGGGGCTGACGCCGCAGGATGCGGAATTCGAAGCCCGCCGCAGATTTGGCAATTCCATCGCGCTGCAGGAGAGCAGCCGTGAAATCTGGATCGCGCGCTGGCTGGCCGATGCCGGCCAAGATCTGCGTTTCGCGGCGCGATTGCTTCGGCGATCGCCGGGCTTCACCTCGATCGCGGCCCTGACGCTGGCGCTGGGCATCGGGGCAGGCACGGCCATGTTCAGCATAGTGAACGGCGTGCTGTTGCGGCCGCTCCCATATGCAGATTCCAGCCGGCTGGTATCAATCCTCGATCGGGGCGCTCGCGATGAGAATCTGGCCAAGCTATTCGTCAGCTATGCCGACCTCCAGGCCATACGTCAGAATGCGCGCAGCTTCGACGATATTGCGGCGGTGACGTGGGCCGCGGGCTCTTCACGCATTCTGACCGGACGCGGCCCCGCGCGCACGATCCTCGCGGCTCCCGCAACGGCAACGTTTTTCCGCACACTGGGCGTTCAGGCATTACTAGGGCGCACGTTCAACGAAGCCGATGAAAAAAGCGGCTGTTCTGTTGTTGTATCCAACCGGTTCTGGCGGTCGATTCTTGCGAGCGACCCGGGGGCCATCGGCAGCACGCTCACGCTCGATCACCGGCCTTGCATCGTGCTGGGCGTGATGCCGCCAGGCTTCGTCTTCTATCCCGAGGCCGCGGAAATGTGGATGTTGCTGGATGCGAATTTTCAGCCCCGGCGCGAGGGCATGATCCTCTTCATTGTGGCGCGTTTGAAGAAAGATGAGACGGCTGCGCAGGCGCGTGCGGAAGTGCAGGCGATTCACGCGGCGCTCCATAAGAACGATGGCCGCGAGCGAGATATCGTTACAGCTGTGGCACCGCTGCAAGATGATTTTTCCTGGCTCGCAAGCCGAAATCTGCACAGCACGCTGCTGCTTTTATCAGGCGCGGTAGCGTTTCTGATCTTGATCGCATGCGTGAACGTCGCAAACTTGCTGCTGGGACGCGCCGCGAACCGTCACCGCGAATTGGCTATCCGCACGGCGCTGGGCTGTGGACGAGGACGCGTGATCCGCCAGACCTTCACGGAAGCGGTGCTGCTGTCCCTGGTGAGTGCCGGCTTGGGAACGCTGCTCGCCTGGGTGACAGTCCGATGTTTCCGCGCGGTGAACCCCATTGAGCTTCCAGTGGGGGCCGACGTGCAGATCGATGCGACCACTCTGGGCTTTGGCATTCTACTTTCACTATTGACCGCGCTGCTATTCGGCCTCGCGCCGGCGTTTCGCGTGGCGCGTGCGGACCTGATTATAGGCCTGAAGGAGGGAACGCGGATCACGTTTCATAGAGGCTCGTGGATGCCCGGATCGCCGCGCTGGTGGCCACGAGCGCTGGTGGCGATCGAAGTGACCGTGTCCGTCTTACTCGTGACCGGCGCATGGATGCTGATAAACAGCGTGCTCAAAATGGAATCTGCCCGCCTCGGGTATGATCCCGAGCGGCTGCTGGCCACCACCCTGGCGTTTCCGCCGGATCGCTATGTGCGCGATGAAGAGAAGCTCAGGTGTTATCGTGATGTGCTGCTGCGGCTGGCGGACGTCCCCGGTGTGGAAGCTGCCGCCCTGACGTCGAAATTACCGCCCTATGGAGGCGGGAATCAGGAGCTGGAAATCGAAGGTCAGCCGCACGACGACAGCCGCCTGCACAATGTCGGCGCGGACGCCATCAGTCCTGGTTATTTCCGTGTCATGAAAGTCCCCGTTCTGCGCGGGCGTCTGTTCAGCGAGCATGACGGGCCAGCATCGCAGCCTGTTGCGATTATCAACGGCGCGCTTGCCCGGGCGTACTTTCCCGGCAAGAATCCGCTTGGATCACGTTTGAGGTTGAATGATGGATCGGGCGGGATGCCTTGGCTGACGGTGGTCGGCGTAGTCGGGAACCAGCGGCACATCAGCCTGCTTCATGAGATGGCTTGGGAGGCATCCCCTGTTCTGATGAGACCGATTGCGCAGGAACCGCGACCGTCTTTTTCCGTGCTCGTGCGCGAGCGTGGGTCGGAGCCTGATGTCTCCCAGGCAGTAACGCAAGCCCTTGCGAGCCTGGATCCCGCGGTTCCAGTCGCGGCAGTGGATGCCGTGCGCGTCCTGATCGACAAGCCTCTCGCTTACCCGAGATTTCGCGCTGCACTGCTCGGTGCTTTTGCCCTCTGCGCGCTCATGCTGGCGGCCGTTGGACTCAATGGTGTGCTTGCGCAGTCGGTGGCACAGCGCACCCAGGAATTCGGCGTGCGCATGGCAGTTGGAGCACGTTCGGTGGATCTGGCAAAGCTGGTTACCGTGGAGTCGGGCGTCCCGGTGCTCGGCGGACTGGCCGTTGGGATTGGCGCTTCGCTTCTGCTGGGAAAACTATTCGGTAGCCTGCTCTACGAAGTACAGCCGTGGGACCCTGCAAGCCTGTTGGGGGCTGCCCTCGTAGTGCTTGCTGCTGCGGCTGTGGCGATTGCAACTCCCGCAAAACGGGCCGCCATGATCGACCCTATGGTCGCATTGCGGAACCATTGAGGGCGCGAGAAGCGGTTTCCGTGAATCCTGTTAAGTTAGGATTGCAAGCTGAGCAATCTCTGGAAGCCACTCCCGCAAGTAGCCGTTGCCTACTCTCGCTCATCGCGATTCGGCGCAACCAGCTCACGAACTTTGTTCAACAGTTGGCCTGCCGAAAAAGGCTTCGCCAAAAAGAGGATCTTAGCACCTGGCAGTTGCTCAGGAGTCAGCAAACGGCGATTCAGGAGCGTCTCAAGAGGGAAGCCACTCGTGAACAGAATCGGCATATTAGGATACAATTCCGCGATCCGTTTCGCTGTCGCAGGCCCGTTTGCAGCCCTTAACACGACGTCGGCGATCAGCAGATCGAAGTTCTCTTCCCCACCCTCACAGATACGCACTGCCTCCAATGCGCCGATCGCATCAACGACCTCGTAGCCCTGCGGTTCAAGTACGGCCCGGAATACGAACCGCGCCGATTCGTTGTCTTCAAGCACCAATATCCGGGTTGGCTTTTCAACTTGACGTGCGGCAGCTTGGTGCTGCATTGGGCCTCCAAACGGGGGTATTCAAACTAAGACCTGGTTTTTTCCAAAACCGTTAAGCCGTGCAGTCTCGGGATTCCATCGCGGTCCACAAGCGGCTGACTGTTCATGCAGCGATTTGAGCATTCTCGACGACGCCGTGTCTGATCAAAATTGCTCAACGCCGTGCCGACGAATTTGTTGCGCCGCCGTTTCTCGTACGAACGCGCACAGTTAGGACTGCGGACTATTTATCTGCCCACCACGCCCGCCATCGGACTTGACGCACTGGCGTACAACCGCCTCTGCATGCGTCCGGATTCGAAAGCCAGACGTCCGGCCTCGACGCCCAGTTTCATGGCGAGCGCCATCTTTTCGGCATCTTCGGCTTCAGCGATGGCGGTGTTCATGAGCACACCGTCGGCGCCGAGTTCCATGGCAATCGCGGCATCGGAAGCAGTGCCGACGCCCGCATCCACGATCAAGGGCACGGTGGTAACGCTCTCGCGAATGATGCGCAGGTTGGTCGCGTTTTGCACGCCAAGGCCCGAGCCGATGGGCGCGGCCAGCGGCATCACGGCGGCGGCGCCTGCGTCCACCAGCTTGCGCGCGTTCACGACATCGTCATTTGTATATGGCAGCACGACAAAGCCCTCCTTGACCAGCACGCGCGTGGCTTCGAGCAAGCCTTCGTTATCCGGGAACAGCGTCTTCTGATCGCCGATCACTTCGAGCTTGATCCAGTTCGAGAGACCGACTTCACGGCCAAGGCGCGCGGTGCGGATAGCGTCGTCGGCCGTGTAGCAGGCGGCCGTGTTGGGCAGGATGAAGAATTTCGCGCGATCGATGTAATCGAGCAGCGACTCCTTGGACTTATCGGTGAGATTCACGCGGCGTACGGCAACGGTAACCATCTCGGCGCCGGAAGCGGCGTGGCATCGCGCCATTTCCTGGAAGCTGCGATATTTTCCCGTGCCCACGATGAGGCGCGACCGAAACTCGCGGCCGGCAATAATCAGGTTGTCTGGCATATCTCTATTCTATTCCCGGCTCTTCGAGCGCGCGGCGGAAGGGGTTGAAATTGGTCGCGCGATCGAAAGTATCGACGCCTTCGTGACGCTTCAGGAAATTCACGATCGCGTACGTAACCGGGGTCGCCAGTACCTCATAGACGACCTTGAACAGATATCCCCAGAAGATCAGCTGTGCGATTAGGGAACTCGTGAGCAACCCACCGAATGCCAGCGTCATGAAGACGACCGTATCGACCGCTTGGCCCACGACAGTCGATCCCACGGTGCGGGTCCAGAGATATTTGCCGTTGGTCCAGAGCTTCATTTCCGCCAGCACAAAAGAGTTGGCGAATTCTCCGCACCAGTAGGCGATGAGGCTTGCCGCCACCATGCGCGGCACTTGGTAGAAGACCGTCCGGTAAGCTTCCTGATTGTTCCAGCCAGGGGCCGGCGGAAGCCATACCATGAACACGCACATTAGCGAAAGAAGACCCGAAGCGAAGAAGCCGATCCATATAGCGCGGCGCGACGCCCCGTAGCCGTACACCTCGGTGAACACGTCGCCAAAGATGTAAGTGAGCGGGAACAGCAACTGTGCGCCGCCGACTTTAACAGGTCCGATCGCGGTAATCTTCTGACCGACCAGATTGGAAATCAGGAGCAGGACGACGAAGATGTGGACCAGCAGGTCGTAGTAGCGAAACTGGCGAGCCTTCATCCCGCCGCTTGACCTTCCCATTTCACGCTGTGATCGGAAGTGACAGCGAGCGTCTCGGGCGGCGAGTCGATGCGGAAGTACGACCAAGGGCCGGGAATCCAGGGATAGCGGTCGATGATGGATTCGTTGATCTCGATGCCGAGGCCGGGCTTGCGCGGCACGATCAGATCGCCGTGCGAAATTTCGAGCGGCTCCTTGAAAACTTCTTCGGCCAGCGGGAACGGGTACATGCCGGCGCGCACTTCGTTCGAGTAGCACGGGTATTCGAGCCACTCGACCACCATTTCCGGCCAGCAGATGCCGAGGTGTGCGGCTGCGAGCACCTCGAGCGCCGTTCCCCAGCTATGAAAGGCAAACTTCATGCCCTCGTGCGCGATTTCGCTGAACAGGCGCCGAGCCATGGCGAAACCGCCCTGGCAGCATACGTCCATCTGCACGTAATCCACAGCCTGGCGGAGGATCAGATCCAGAAAACGCAGTTCGTTGGGCTCATGCTCGCCGCTGGCAAGCGGAAGAATGTCCTCTTCTTTCAGCCTGAGATACGACTCGTGGTCGTCGGGAGGCATGGGTTCTTCTAGCCACGCCACGCGGTAGCCGGCCATCTCTCGTGCAAGGCGCTGGATGGTAGCGAAATCATAGCTGCGGTCACCCATACGCCACCAGGTGTGGGCGTCAACCATGAGATCGAAATCCGGGCCGACTGCCTTGCGCATGAGGCGCACAGTTTCGAGGTCCTGGTCCGGGCCAAGCGCGGGGCGCATCTTGTAAGCGCGAAAACCCAGATCGGCGATGGCCGCGGCTTCCTCGGCGTACTTCTCGGGCGGCATGTACATGCCGGCGCTGCCATACAGACGGATGCGGTCGCGTACGCGGCCGCCGACGGCTTCGGAAAGCGGCACGCCCATGGCTTTGGCCACCAGGTCGTAGAGCGCTATTTCCACCGTGCAGTAAACCTTGGCGAAATCCGGATTCTGCCCCGGGCCGTCGAGAAACTGGACGCGCAAGGCATCAGGGTCGGCAAGAGTACGGCCAGCGAGAAACGGCGCGATAGTGTTCTTGATGACGCCGTGCGCGCGCTCGCTGCCCGGGCCCGGCGCATAACCGCTAAGCCCGTTATCCGTGTCGATCCGGATCAGCATGGCGTCGCGTTTGAGGATGGTTCGCTCTCCCCCGTAGAAGGGGAGTTTCAAAGGTTCACGGAGCGGGTACGAGAGCAGAAATGAACGGACGCTGGAGATTTTCATGCAGACAAATTGATGGCCAAGCCAGTACGTTTGGCGCGGCGGACTGGCCAGCGATGATCTTTCACCCTTTGGATTCTACTCGATTATATCCAGAGTGGTACGCCGAACGCCCGATAACGGTAGCAAACCGCGCTCCGCTTGAGATTTCCGTCGCGGACACCCAGAATAGCAAGTGTGGCCCATCGTGTCGCCGTGACCTACGAGGACAAGAAGAAAGCCGGGCCTTATGCCGACGCGCTTCTCCTGGTCGGGCTCGAGCCGGTGCTCCTCTCAGCCGACGAGCCGTGGTCGCTCAAGGGCCTGGACGGTCTCCTGATTACCGGCGGCTGCGACATCGACCCCAAGCGCTACGGGCAGGAGCGCGTTCCGGAGACGCAGGAGCCGAATCCGTCTCGCGACCGGATGGAAATCGACCTGCTGGGTGAAGCGCTGGGCCGCGATTTGCCGGTGCTCGCGATCTGCCGGGGCCTGCAATTGTTCAACGTCTATCACGGCGGCACGCTGATTCAGCATCTGCCGGGAGATCCGCACCGCCCTCCCAAGAGGCCGGCCGATCCGTCAATGCCGATGCACGAAGTCAGCGTCGCACCGGACTCGAAGCTTGCGGCCGCAGTGGGCGCCGGCAAACATCCGGTCAATTCGCGCCACCACCAGGCGGTAGACAAGCTGGGCGCTCACCTGCGCATTTCCGCAAAATCCGTGAAAGACGGAATCGTCGAAGGCGTGGAGAGGCCAGACAAGGAGTTCGCGGTGGGAGTGCAGTGGCATCCCGAGGATCAGGTGCGTTCGGACGAAACACAGCTGAAATTATTTCGGGCGTTCGCCGATGCGGTAGACCGCCGGGTTAGGCAGGAGCTGGGATGAGTAGCCGACCGCTGACTTTCACGCAAGCGGTTCCATTCCAGGATATTTGGACGAGACTAATGTTCGGCCGGCTATAAAGCCTACGCTTTGATTCCCAGTTCGCGGCCCATGATGAATTTCGGGCGGCGGCGCTTCTTCACCAGCTTTTTCTGCTCGAGCAGCGCCGAAACAAGGATCGGCATAGCGATGGTGGAATCGCAGTGGCAGGTGACCATAGCGGCATCTTTCTTGATCTTGCCCCAGCTCTGCGCCTCTTCAAACGTACAGCCGGAAAGGCCGCCCCAGTGCGGCGCGTCCGTCACCACCTGCATGGCGTATTTGTGCCCGGTTACGCCGCTGTTCATGATGATGGCAGTGACTTCGGTCTGCTGCACGAAGTTCTTGGGCGTGCCGCCACCGAAGTAGATCACGCCCGTGTTTTTGGATTCGGCAGCAATACGCGCGGTCTCGACCACATCGCCAATCACGTCGAATGTGAACCGATTCTTGCCTTCGTAGCGGTTGGCGGCGATGCCGATACCGATCGAGCTATCGGCCACGGCTGGACAGTAGAGCGGGATACCGGCCCTGGCGGCGGCGCTGACGATGCCGTCTTCTTTGGCGCCTTTGCCTAACTCGTGGCCCAGCAGATTGAGGAACTCGCGCGTGGTGTATGGCCGGGTCTGGTCGAGGCTGGCGGCGAAACGGCCGATCCACTGATCGTGCTCGCGAAATTTCTCTTCGTCGGCCAGTACGTCGTACATGCGATCCACCAGGTTGTCGGCCAGCAGAACATCGTCCATCTGATGCGAGCCCTGGTAGTGATAGTTGCCCTTGGTCTCATGGAGGTCATGAAAGAAGTTGGCGCCGGTCGAGACCAGGCAGTCGATGAGCCGGTTCTCGATCATGCGGACGACCAGGCGCCGCATGCCGGCAGGCACCATGGCGCCCGACATGCCCATCATGATGGTGCAGTCGTCGGCCAGCATCTTCTTCCAGATGTCAAACGCCACGCCCAGATTCTTGCCTTGAAATGCCGTGCCCTGCATGCGCTCGAGCACTTCAGAGGCGGTTGTGGCACCCACCGGGTCGAAGGGACGGGTAGGCACGGAGAGGAGCTTTTTCTTGCTTTGGGTTTGCTTCATTTATTAGGAATTGACGCCGGGCCGGCGGACGAGAGGCTGGCCACCTCTATTGCAGGCGAGGGCGCTTCTGCTCGTTCCACACTAGGCCGTCGAAGATGGCCAGAACCTGTTTGCGATAGTAGTAAATGCGCTGTAGCGCTTCCCGGAACGACTCCTCGAAGTCCCGCGCTTTCAACCATTTATCGAGTAGAACAGGGGACACATCGATGTCCTGGCGCAGCGCCTCGACGGAGTGACCGCGCAAGAATAGACCATAAAAAAATGCCGCCTCCCGTTGTGGCGCCAGGGGATCGAAATCGTCTCTCGCCGTCATACCAATCTCAGCGAAAATGTAAGTATAGCGGTGGGCAACGGGTTCGATCAAGTGTTTTCTAGCCTGCTACGATTGATCTGAAAACCCGCATGCCTACGCTCCTTTCTCAGCCTACTCGCGTTACCGCGGCCGGCAATAAGCCCAAACTTATTGATGAATATATCGGCCGCATCAATTCAAGAAATGAGGCCCTGAGCATCGCGCACATGCGCAGCCCTGGAGGATGGCAGGAGCCCGGGCAAACACCTGAGTTTGAGGAATTCACCGTAGTGCTTAAAGGTATGCTGCGCATGAGGCATCGCGGTGGTCAGATCGATGTGCGCGCGGGACAGGCAATTATTGCGCACAGAGGCGAGTGGGTCAGCTACTCGACGCCAGAACCGGAAGGCGCGGAATATATTGCGGTATGTCTGCCGGCTTTCTCCATGGAAACAGTGCACCGAGACAGGCCGTGATCTACTTCCGCGAAGTGCAGCGATTCCGGCAGCCATGGTACTGGGCTATTCAGATTCCGGCGCTGGCGCTGGTCGCTTACATGGTGTTCCGCCAGCTGGTGCTGGGCAAGCCAGTCGGCCAGCATCCGGCGTCCAATGCGTCTCTGGCTATTATCGCCGCGACGATCATGCTGTTGGTGATCTGGTTTCTCAAACTGGAACTCATCACCGAAGTGCGTGACGACCTGCTCGAAATTCGCTTTCGAGGGCTGTTTGTGCGGCGCGCAATTCCGCTCGCGGAGATCCGGCATTTCGAAGCTAAGACGTACCGTCCGATCCGCGACTACGGCGGTTGGGGCGTGCGCAGGGGAGCCGGCGGCACGGCCTATAACGTCAGCGGAAATCGCGGCGTGGAGCTTAAGCTGGCGGACGGAAAGTTGGTAATGATCGGTTCTGAGAGTCCTGAAGAATTCGCGCTGGCCTTGCAGGCCCGTAGCGCGGCAAAGTAGCGCGCCGTCAGCTCGCGATGAGCCCGGCGCGCACGATGAAACGCCTGGGCGCGGAACCGACAAAGTAGAACGGGTAGCACGTGACCAGTGTAAGAGTGGGCAGACTGGTGGGCCGCAAAACGCCGACGTCATCGGGCCCGACAATCTGGATGGATTCCACGCGATACCGGTAGGCGCCGCTCCAGGTGGTGAGCGCAATCTCGTCACCCTTCTGAATGTTGCGCAGCGGCCGGAAAAATGTGTCCCGATGCGCCGCCAGCACGATGTTGCCATCCTCGCCAGGCAGCGCCGTGCCAGGAATGTGGCCGACGGCCCGCTTCAACGTGCCATGATCCACACCTTCGGCGATCATGGCCGAGATACCCACCTGCTGGATTTCGATTTTTCCCAATACCGCATGCGGAACGGGCGGCGACGGGCGGCCGGGCGCGGGGGGCAGCGCGGTGAGTTTGATCTCTTCAAACGACCGCTCTTCATTCCGCTGGTAGACACGCGCATCCAGCCACACGTAGGCGCAATATCCGAGGATGGCAACCCCGGCAACGAGAAATGTGTACTCGCACAAGCGAAGCCAGAAACGGGACCAGCGTTTCCCGTGAACGTGGAGCTTCATCGCGGCGCGGCTCCGCTTTTCGCTGGCACGGAAAGCGGCGCCGCCAGATAGCCATTACGCGTACGCACCGAAAGCTTCGACTTGCCAGGCAGGCTCGCCGTAACGCGAATCGTGTGATACGCGCCATTGTGCCGGCCGTTGGATGGAACATAGCCGATGGTGTACTGATTGCGCATGTCACGTGCGATCCGCTCGCAGATACCCGTTACCGCGCTCGTTTCGCTGGGCAGGAAGACTTCCCCGCCCGTTTCTTGTGCCAGCCGCTTGAGGACTCTCGGATTCGAGTCGGGATCGTCACGATCCACCAGTCCGACGGTGTAAATAATCGCGTCCGAGGCTTGTGCCATCGCACGCACATCGGGCCACGTATGGCGGCTGGCGTTATCGCCGCCATCGCTGATTACGACCAGGGCTTTCTTGTCGAAATGCCCATGCCCCAGATGCTCGAGTCCCAGGGCGATGGCGTCATAGATGCCCGTCTTTCCCCCGGGTACCCCCCGAGTAAGCGCCGCCTCCAGCAAGCTGTGATCGCTGGTGAACGAGACAGGGGCCGGCAGGCCCAGCCAAGGGCGCTCGTTGAAGTGGACCAGGAACATTTCGTCGCGCGGGTTGCTCGATCGGACAAAGGCCAGCGCCGACAACATCACATCCCTGCTCTTCGGCCGCATGCTGCTGCTGTTGTCTATGATCAGACCGGCCGTCACCGGGGCATCCTGATGAGCGAAGAGCTTGATCTCCTGGGGATTGCCGTCTTCGTAAACCTTGAAGTTCTTGGACTGTAATTCCGAGACAAACCTGCCTTTTTGGTCGCGCACGGTCGCGTGCAGAACGACGAGGCTGACGTCCACCGAAATTTTGAAGTCCGGATCCTGTCGGTCGGCGGTCTGACTGGACTGACTCCCGGCAAGATCCGCCGGCCAGAGAAAAAGAAATATTGAAACTTGCATGAGAAGCGCAGCCAGCAATACTGGCGTGGCTGGTATGCGCCTCTCAAAATCCGTGGTTTTCGTTGGCGCCCCTTTCCGCGAAAGACGAACGCCCTTCAATTGAGGAACCTCTAATTTCAGTTTACACGGATCGCGCGCGTCCAGAGTGCACAGGCGGCGCCGGCGGCCGTGAGGAGCAGGCCTATTAGAGCCAGAAGCGGCACCGGACTGGCGGTTGATGGCATCTTCGGGCGATGGTTAGCCATCTCGGTAGGCTTGGCAGAGGTTTTGGTCGGATGGGATTGCACGGCCTGCGCCATCTCCACATGCTCCCCGGTCGGCTTCACCGCCGTTACCGGCGCCTGCTTCATCGCGGTCACACTGGGCTCCTGCATGGACTTTGCCGGTTTCTTGGTGTTGGCCGCCATCTCGGATGGCATCGAGAGCACGTTCTTATTGGTATTTTTCGACAGTTCGATAGCCCGCGAATTCGGATAGACGAATTCGAGTCCATAGTTGTCGCCCGGATAGAACCAGGCCTGGATCGCACGCGAGGCGTTCGCGTTTCTCTCTTCGAAGTGGATCACAGTCTTGCCAGTGGGCTCGAGCCGGTAATCGGGAACGGCGAGAAGCGTGGCATAAATGTGATCTTGATCCTTATTGAAAATCTGGACGATGGTGCGATCCGACGTCGAGTCGGCCAGTTTGAACACGTAAGTGCCGGCGGGCAGCACCTGGCCTGGAATCTCCACCGGCTCATTGAATGTTACAACGGTTTGCTTGTTCCACTCGTCGGCGCGCGCCGAGGGCAGAAATCCGGTGCAAAATAACAGAGCGAATGCGGTAGTAAGAGTGAACCAACTGCGCATATTCAACTACCTCCATTACCATGGTGAGCCGGAAGGCGTGAACTGGCCATGACATCAAGACAGTATTGGGGCATATGCGGCAGCGAAGCTGTGATTTTTCGCACAAGCGCGGCGGCGCCCGAAGGCTGCATAATGGTCCCTATGGCGGAAAATCTTCAGTCGATGTTCGAGCGGATCAGCAAGAGCGCGGGCGTTCATTCGGTTTACGGAGAAGCCATCACGGCGCACGGAAAAACCATCATCCCGGTGGCGCGCATCTCTTATGGTTTCGGCGCGGGCAGCGGGCGCAAACCAGGCGAGTCCGCGGGCGGCGAGGGGGAGGGTGGCGGCGGCGGACTCTACGCCGCGCCGCTCGGGGTCCTCGAAGTGTCGGAGGCGGGCACTCAATTCATCAGCCTGAACGAAAATCGCAAACTGGCGGCCGCCGCTCTGGCTGGGTTTTGCCTGGGAGCGTTCTTCGCACGTTGCAGGCGTTGAAGATCGTGTGGCCCGCATTACTCCGGGACGGGCAAATCAGCACATAAACATTTTTAATAGTTTACTGCTCTTGCATTTGTAATTCTTTCCGGCTAAACTGGCCTTCAGTAATGTCCCGAGGCTCCACAGTCTGTTCCCGGCTCGTTCGTTCCGAATCTGTCGTAGCCAGCATTATTATTCTGGTCATCGTATCCGGCCCCGCTTGAGGCCGCTCGGGTAGATTCCGAGGCCATCAGCGGGGAAAAACAAACCGGCTGATGGCCTTTTTTGTTATGCAGGCACGTTTTTTTGAGGCGAAGATTATGTCGAATCTGATGAGTGGCGCGAAGATGCTGCTGGAATGCCTGGTGCGCGAGGGCGTGGATTGCTTTTTCGGTTACCCGGGAGGCGTCACGCTGCCTCTTTATGACGCCATGTACGACCACCACATTCGCCATGTGCTGGTACGGCACGAAGAAAACGCCTGCTTCGCGGCCGAAGGCTATGCGCGCGCCACTGGCAAAGTGGGCGTGTGCTGCGCCACCTCCGGCCCGGGCGCGACCAACCTGATCACGGGCCTGGTGGATTCGCTGATGGATTCGATTCCGATCGTGGCCATCACGGGCCAAGTGACCAGCAAGCTCATCGGCAGCGACGCGTTCCAGGAAGCCGACACGTTCGGCATCACGCGCTCCTGCACCAAGCACAATTTCATGGTGAAGAACGTCGCGGATCTGCCGCAGATCGTGCACGAAGCGTTCTACATCGCATCGAGCGGCCGCCCGGGTCCGGTGCTGGTCGACATTCCGAAAGACGTTTTTCAGGCGCAGGGGCATTACACGCCCGTGACCAGCATTCATTTACCCGGCTACAAAGTTTTCACCGAAGGACACACAGGCCAGATCAAGCGCGCGGCGCAGATGATCTGGGACGCCGAGCGGCCGTGGGTGTACGCGGGCGGCGGCATCATCGCGGCGGACGCATCGGACGAGTTGCGGGAATTCGCCGAACTAGTGGATGCCCCGGTGGTGTGCACGCTGATGGGCCTGGGCGGCATGCCCGCAAAGCATCCGAATTTCGTGAGCATGCCGGGCATGCACGGCAGTTACGCGGCC
>DATLVQ010000587.1:0-4937 GCA_035577325.1 Bryobacteraceae bacterium
ACCAGTACGAAACCTGCGCATTGTTAGGAGTCAACTTCAAAGACTGCGTGAACTCCTTTTCGGCTGTCTCATTGTCTTTCCTCTGCAGCGCTATCCAGCCCAGGCTGGTGTGCGCCAGCGTCTCGGTTTGCGTCTTGGCCTTGGCCCAATCGGCGTCGCTGGTGGTGGCTGGTTTCTTGCTTGAGTCGAAGAAGGTATCGAGGTTGGAGATCAGCCCGTTCGCCGCTTTCTCGCCCGACGCCAGATCGTCCGGGGTCGGCTTGGTAATCCCCAGGACATTCTGCGCCATCATGTAGAGCACGGTCAGGTTTTTCGGATCGGACTGCAGCACCTCGTTGCCGGTGGCAATGACTTTGTCGGGCTGATTCAGCGCCGCGTATGTAGTCACGTAAATCTGCAGCCGTGCGTCGGCGTAATCGCTGGTGGGGTATTTTTCCTTCCAACTGTTGAGCAGCGCCAGCCGCTTGCTCGCGTCCTGTTCCTTGACGATCGCGTTATAGAGATCATACTCGGCGCGGTCCTTCCAGTTCTTCTGTGCCGGCTGCGCCGCCGGAGTTTGCGCCCCTTGACCGCGGCCCGGCAGAACAGTCGTGGCTATCGCCGCCGCGATGGCCATGGTCAAGAAAACTTTCAAAACTCGATCGAACACTTCGCGCCTCCTGCTGATTACTTGCTGAGTTGAAGTTAAAACCGTCAGCATTACTCCGCCTGTGATTTCAAAAAACCCGATGACTCCTACTTCTTTTTCTTGGCAGCGCCAGTTCTTGCCGGGGCGGCGCACGGAGTGGTTTTCAGCCCTTCAACCTTGGCCTTCTCCGTGTCCATGGTAAGCATGAATGGCTCTTTGCTGAACGCCGAGGGAACGCCTTCCCACTGGATCTCGGTCCCGGTCTCCGGCTTGCCGCTTACACCAGCATCCAGCTTCAAGGTCACTTCAGGATTCTTGGCATCGGAGAGGGCTACCAGGAGTTCCTTGGAGCGGCAGGCGGGCTTGGCCTCCACGAGCGTGCCTTTGAGTTTCGGCACCGCCGCGTTTTTCAATTGGGTTTCAAAATACTGATCGCCGTTGGCGTCGCTCAATTTCCCTCGGACCCCCATCCACAGCGCCAGCTGCGGATTGCTCTTCGCGAATTCGGCTTCTTTCTCGGCGGCAATTTCGCTGGCGGTCTTCAACTTGAAATCCGCGGGCGGAAGCGGCGACTGCACGGCCAGCTGCTTCAATTGATCCAAACCTTCGTCGCTGCCGTGGAAATTCGTATAGACCGTGTGCACGTACTTGTCGATGTCTCCCCGCGCTTTAGGGTCGGCGATCCCGCCCTTCGCCGGATCAAGGGCTGCGGCACGTGCATATTCGTAGATCGCCTGCGCCACTTTTTCCGGTTTCGTGGTCTGCTGGCAGCGCAACGCTCCCGCCAGCGCCAGGGCGATCTGCGCGCTCTCCGGAAATTCCTGCAGAGCCTTCGTATACGCCGCCTCGCCTGCCGCACAATTGTTGGGATCTTTCGGATTCGGCGCCATGGCGGCGTTACCGGGGACCATGGCAACATACACCAGCGCTCCCTTTGCTACGGTGTCGAGCTGGTTGCGGGCCTCGCCCCATTGCGCCTCGGTGGTCGACGCCGGCTTATTCGCGCCGGTGAAATAGGTCGGCGTGAAATCCAGCAGCTGGCGCGCGGCCTTCTGGCCTGTCGCGAGCTGGTCGGCGTTGGGGTTCGGCGTCTTTTGCACGTTGAGCGCAGTTAGATAGAGCACCGCGATCACCTGCTGGGGAGCTTTGAACGCGGCATTCAGATCTTTGGCGAGCAACTGCGCTGCCGTATCCACAACTTTCGCCGGCTGGTTCGTGCCGTTATAGGCCGAGATGTAGAAAAACGCCCGGTCGTCCTTGAAGTCGGTCTCGGGATATTTCTGCGCCCAGGAATCGAGGTCCTGAAGCTGTTTGGCGGGGTTGGTATTGTCCTTGATGACCTCGTTATAAAGGTCGTATTCGGCCCGGTCCTTGGGCTTCTTCTCCGACTGGGCTGAGCCAGCCGCCTGCGCGCGTGCCTCCTGTGCCGTCACCGTTATCAGGAGCGCGGAGAATACAGCGAAGGCCGTCACGCCGGCCGGTGTCCTCGTGAATTTGTGCACGGTCAAAAACACTTTCGCAACTGGATCGAGCACCTAACGCCTCCTGCTGCTTTCCGCTGGATTTGGAACTTGATGGGCCGTACCTGCCGCCCCAACGATTTGGTGCCTCCGATGGGCACTTGCGGAGTATAGCCGAACGACGCTAGTGGTGCAACATATGGGACGTCGCCCAGCGGCATTTAGTTCCACGAGGCGCCCTGGACCGGCTTGAGCCGATGTGATCCGCGCACCATCCTATAAGAATTTGGCCTCTGCATGCCCTGCGCGGCGCGCGTGCTAGAATTCCCCATCCGCATGCGCTTCCTTGACCTTGGGGTCATCGTCTTCTATCTGGCCGGCATCACCTGGTTTGGCGCTCATTTTCGCGGCTCCCGAAAAAGCCTGAAAGATTATTTCCTGGGCGGGCGCACCACGCCCTGGTGGGCCATCAGCCTCTCCATTGTTTCCGCCGAAACCAGCACGCTGACTATCGTCGGCACGCCCGCGCTGGCGTTCGCCGGCAACCTCGGATTTCTGCAGGTCGTCTTCGGCTACCTGCTGGCGCGCATTGTTATTTCCGTGCTGCTGCTGCCCCATTATTTCCGCGGCGAAATGTACACGGCTTACGAGCTGATGCGCCGCAGATTTGGCGAGCGAACACGGAAATTGACGGCTCTGATCTTCCTGGTCACCCGCGCGCTGGCCGAAGGCGTGCGCGTATTCGCTATCGCCATTGTGATCTCGATTGTCCTCGACGTGCCGGAAATCCCGGCGATCCTTATGATCGTGGCGCTTACCCTTTTCTATACCTTCGAGGGCGGCATGACGGCTGTGATCTGGACCGACGTGATCCAGATGGGGCTTTACGTTCTGGGCGCGATCGTGAGTTTCTTCGTCATCCTCCACCACATCCCGGGCGGCTGGACGCACGTGGTGGCGGTTGCCGGACCTGCGGGTAAATTGCGGATTTTTGATTTCAAGTTCAGCTTCACGATGCAATATTTTTCGCGGCCGTACACTTTCTGGGCGGGCCTGCTGGGTGGATGCTTCCTCACCACGGCGAGCCATGGAACCGATCAGTTGATCGTGCAGCGGCTGCTGAGCGCTCGCAACGAAGCGCAAAGCCGCGCGGCGCTCCTGGGGAGCTGGATCTTGATTTTCTTCCAATTCAGCCTGTTTCTGCTCATCGGCATCGCGCTGTTCGTGTATTTCGGCGACGCGCATATCGCCCCGCCGGCCAAGCTCGACCGTATCTATCCGCAGTTTGTGTGGCAGAACCTCTCGCCCGGAATCGCGGGCCTGGTAATTGCCGCCATCGTCGCGGCGGCCATGGCGAATCTCAGCGCCGCGCTGAATTCGCTCGCCTCGACGACGGTGATGGATTTTCTGCGTCCTATGACCCGGTCGGAGCGTCCGGATGACGACGCGCGTTTTCTCCGCTGGGCGCGATTCGCCACGGTGGGCTGGGCGCTTGTGCTGGTGACCATCGGTATTGTGGCGCGGCACTGGGGATCGGTGCTCGAATCCGGGCTTTCGATTGCCTCGGTCACGCTGGGTGTACTGCTCGGCGTGTTTCTGCTTGGCGTGCTGACGCGCCGCGTCGGCCAGAATGGGGCATCGTTCGGGGTGCTCGCCGGCCTGGCGGTCATCCTATATGTGCGTGGGTTCACTCCCATCGCGTTTACATGGTGGGTGCTGATCGGCAGCGTCAGCACTTTCGTGGCGGGATATGCGGCATCATGGTTCGAACGCCCTGATGCGGCGAGCCCGAATATATGAAGCTTCCTGCAAAGAACGGGAACGAAGTGGCGCCGGTACAGCTGAAGCGCGACCTGGGACTCTGGGGCGCCGTGGCTATCGTAGTTGGCACCGTGATCGGCAGCGGTATTTTCATCGTTCCGCAAACCATGGTGCAACTGGTCGGTTCGCCGCGCATCGTTTTCGTGGTGTGGGTTGTCGGCGGGCTGTTGTCTCTGGCCGGAGCGCTCAGCTATGCCGAACTTGCCGCGGCCATGCCCGAAGCCGGCGGTGAATACGTTTACTTGACAGAGGGTTATGGCCCGCTCTGGGGATTCATCTATGGGTGGACCCAGATGTGGGTCGCAAAGAGCGGTTCTATCGCCATACTCGCCACCGGTTTCTTCTATTACCTTGCGAATTTCGCGCCCGAACTCGAGCATGTCTTCTTCACAGTGCCTCTTCCCCTGGGCGCGCATGGCGCGCCGCTTGATATTCGTTATGGACAGTTGATGGCTATGGCGCTGATTTTTTCACTCGGACTGCTCAATTATTTCGGCGTCAAAATCGGCGGTGGCGTGCAGGTGGCCGTAACCATTCTCAAAGTGGCGCTCATTTTAGTCATCGTAGCGGCGGGTCTTGGCTGGGGGCATTCCGCCGGACCGCGCACCGCGGCTCTTGTCCCGCTTACCGTGCTGGGATTCTTCGCCGCGCTGGTGAAATCGCTCTGGGCCTACGACGGGTGGAATAACGTCAGCATGGTGTCATCGGAGATTCGCCAGCCCCAGCGCAATCTGCCGCTGGCTCTCATTTGGGGCACCGCATCAGTGATCGCGATTTATTTACTGGCCAACATGGCTTATTTTTACGTTCTCTCGCCGCAGCAGGTGGCAACCAGCAATCGCGTAGCCGCGGCCATGATGCGGCAGGTAGCCGGACAAAGCGGCGCCAACCTGGTTTCGGTGGCTGCCATGATCTCCATGTTTGCTGCATTGAACGGATCGATTCTTTCCGGCGCCCGCGTGCCATATGCTCTCGCCCGGGGAGGCTATTTCTTCCCCTCGATGGCGCGCGTAAACGCCGCCTATCAC
>DATLVQ010000588.1:0-7388 GCA_035577325.1 Bryobacteraceae bacterium
CGATGTTGGTGCGGATAAAGTCGCCGGGACCGTGAATCGAGCGATCGACGTGGCTCTCCGCGGCGAAATTCACGATGGCCCGCGGGCGATGCTCGGCGAGCAGTTGATCGATCAACCCGCGCTCGCCGATATCGCCCCGCACAAAGACATGCCGCGCGTCGCCTTCGAGCGCGGACAGGTTCTCGAGGTTGCCCGCATATGTGAGCTTGTCGAGATTGACCACTTTGAATTCGCCCGACGCGATCGTCATGCGCACGAAAGCCGAGCCGATGAAGCCGGCGCCGCCTGTAACCAGTAGTTTCATCGAGCGGCTCCCTGTGGCGCGCGGCTTCGCCGGCCGCTACTTGTGTTGCAGTTCCCAGTCGTAATAAATGTTCGTGTCATTGTAGGCGATGCGGCCTTCGTCTTCGGGATTGTAAAAATGGTCGGTGAGATAAACCAGGAGGGCCGGTTCGGTGCCGACGACCTTATATCCATGCGCCACGCCGGGCGGAATCAGGATCTGGAACGGCCGCAGCGCGCCCACGTAAAGAGTATTGCGCGCTCCGTGAGTGCGGGAACCGCGCCGCAGATCGGCCAGCGCCACCTGTAGCATGCCGCTCACCGGCACCCAGCAATCGGTCTGGTGCATATGGTAGTGGAACGCTTTTATAGATCCCGGGTAACTCAGGGCCGCGGAGACCTGCGTGGTTTCCGCTGGAAAGTGCGCTGCAATCCCGCAGCCGAGCCGCTGCACTTCGAGAAAATAACCGCGATCATCCGGCCACAGCGCCACCGGCGCCAGGCGCACACCCTCAATCAGTCCGGCCGCTTCGGGCGACGTGATCAGGCAGCCGATGCCCTTGTCGCACCGAGGCATCTCCAGAACAAGGTCGTCCGATTGCGCGATGCTGCGAACATTGGAAACCGCCAAAACGCCCTGGGGCATGGTCTATTCGCCGCCCGCCTGTCCAAACGCGGCCGCCTGTCTGCTCTTCGCTACCAGGTTCCCCGCGTGGAGCAGCGAATCGAACGTGCCCGCATCGGTCCACCAGCCGTCCAGGTACGAGAACGTCATCGTGCCTTCGCGGATGTATGCATTGTTGACGTCTGTAATCTCGAGTTCGCCGCGGAGCGAGGGAACCAGCGTGCGAATCTTTTCGAACACAGTCCCGTCGTACATATAGATTCCCGTGACCGCATAGTTGGACTTTGGATGCTTGGGTTTTTCCACGATATTCACGATCTTGTCGCCCGAAAGCTCGGCCACGCCGAACCGTTCCGCGTCCTGGACCTCTTTCAATAGGATGCGGGCACCGGAGCTTTGCTGCCGGAACGCGTCGGCGGCTTCGCGAATACTGCCCTCGATGATGTTGTCGCC
Source organism: Bryobacteraceae bacterium (assembly GCA_035577325.1). Taxonomy (GTDB): domain Bacteria; phylum Acidobacteriota; class Terriglobia; order Bryobacterales; family Bryobacteraceae; genus QHXW01. The sequence continues at coordinate 1,361 of DATLVQ010000588.1, forward strand.
CAGAACCACGCAGATCTTGTCCCCGTCGGCGAAATGTTCCGCCAGCCCGAGTGCATCGGCGATCCCACCCTCGCCTTCCTGATAAGTGTAGCCGATGTGCTTCAGGCCGAATTCTTTTCCATTGGCCAGCAACCGGAGGAAATCGCCCGAGTTCTTGCCGCCAGTGACGACCAGAATGTCCTGGATCCCAGCGCTCACCAGCGTCTGGATCGGATAGTAGATCATTGGACGGTCATAGATCGGCAGCAGATGCTTGTTGGTGATTTTGGTTAACGGGAACAGTCGGCTGCCGCTGCCCCCCGCGAGTACGATGCCCTTCATAGTGTTCCTGTCAGGATACGGTTCCCAGGCCCGTGTTGACAATCGGGACTTGGCCGGGGGATTGGTACTATGCTCGCGAGGCCGTCCTCTGATGCGGTTCGGCCGCAGCCGATCTTACTTTTGGGGATCTTTTCTTCGCGCCCAGCGATGGTGGATATCCAGGCGTCCGAGCTGGTGAACTCGTATCTGGTACCTTCCCGATTGCATCGACCAGCCGATTCATTTATGCTGACGAGAACCAACTACAGGATTGATTCCTGCGAAGTCAGGAAGCTCAGGTGGAATGCATCAGACGGAGGAACTCTTGAATTGCGGCGTGTCCCGAACGGTCGGAAGTCGGTCCGCGCCCCGGTCCCCGAAAAGATCGAATCTTCGGATCTCACTGGCAACATTCTCGTTCCTGATCCTCAGCGCTTCCGTTCTGCAGGCATACCCGGTAGCCTACACCGTCACCGGCACCTTCGGTACGGCTCAAGGACCCGATACCCTTAAGCTGGGCGGACAGCCATTCAGCATTACCGGAACCATCGACTCGACGGCGCTCTCCATTCCCAGTCCATGCGGCGGCTCATGCACTTATAACAACCAGAACTTGAACCTCACAGTGGGGAACCCACCGCTCATCGTGCAATTGCTCGCGGTGCCGGTCACGTTTTCCTCCGGAAGTCCGGGTTCGATTTCGTTAGCCGCGACAGTCCTTGGAATCCCCTTCACGGCGGCCGTGAAGGTGAATCTGACCACTGCGGTACCCAGCGCCTTCGGCAACCAGAGCATTGCCAGTGGCAGCACGGTTTCATATGGGGCGGGTGCGAACCTCACCACGCTTCCTATCGCCACTGGAACGGCTGTGGCAACTAGCAATGCCCCGACCATGAACGTTGCCCCGCAGTCGCTGGCATTCTCCATTCAGAATGGCGCCACGCCGCTCCCCCAAAACCTGACGGTTTCCGCCCCCTCGCCCATCAATTTTTCCGTGGCTGTGGGCAGCAATTGGCTGGTGGCTAATCCTACTTCCGGATCCACTGGCAGCGGGGGAAACATTTCCGTTTCCGTCGATCCCACGAAGCTGTCCAACACAACTTCAGGGAACTTCAGCAGCAGCATCACGATCACGTCGGGCGATGCCGGCAATAGCCCTATCACCGTCCCGGTGACCCTGGCGGTTACCGGGGCCAATATGCTGACGGCCAGCCCTAACTCTTTGAGTTTCTTATATCAAGCCGGCGGCACGCTTCCGCCGTCACAGAGCGTCGCCGTGGGTACCACGGTAGCTGCGCTTGGATTCACGGCGGCAGCGTCCACTGCGGGCGGCGGGAATTGGCTCTCGGCTAGTTCGAGCAGCGCTACAACGCCTGCCAACCTGACGGTATCGGTAAACCCCACGGGGCTTAAGCCGAACACCTATACCGGAACCATCACTCTCACTGCTTCGGGAACGGGCAGTCCGGTCAATGTGCAGGTGATCCTGACGGTCACCGCGACAACCAGCCTAACTTCTACACCCAGTTCTCTGACCTTCACGTTTCTTTCGGGTACGCAACCGCCTCCCGCCCAGACCATCGCGATCGCCACCACCGGCTCGGCTGCGAGCTTTACAGCCACGACTGCGACCACATCCGGCGCGAGTTGGCTTTCGGCTAGCCCGGCGAGCGGTGCAATTCCTGGCAGCATCAGCGTCCGGGCTAACCCAGTCGGCCTGATTCCTGGCACTTACAATGGCACGGTGACGGTCACTCCCCCCGGGAGTGGAAGCAGCGCCCTGTTAGTGCCGGTCACCTTTAACGTTCTTCCTCCTGGCGGGCTGACTGCGACCCCCGCCTCTCTCGGGTTCGGCTATCAGATTGGCGGCGGCCCTCCTGGTGCGCTCGAACTCAGTGTAGGTAGCAACGGACCGCCTTTTAGCTTTACGCTTTCAATTTCAACGGCTTCAGGAGGAAACTGGCTCACGGCTTCGACATCGGGCGGCGTCGCCCCCGCGCAAATCACGGTATTGGCGGATCCTGCCGGCCTGACACCGAATAATTATTCCGCGATCATCACCATCACGCCCGCCGGCGCCGCTAGTCCGCTAAAAGTACCCGTGAATCTCAGCGTCACCACCATGCCCGCAGTCCTGGTCTCAGCCAATTCGCTGGCTTTTGCGGCTCAGGTCGGAAGAGCGGCTCCGAGTCCCCGGAATGTAAGCATAAGCAGCACTGGGCCGGTCTTCAACTTCCAAACCGCCGCGGTCATCAGCGCGAGCCAACCCTGGCTGACCGTGGGGCCGGGAGCGGCTTCCACCCCAACCAGTGTATCCGTCTCCGTGAATCCGGGCGGGCTCGCGCCCGGAACTTATAACGGATCAGTGAGCATTTCGGCCCCCGGTACAGTGAACAGCTTCATCAGCATCCCAGTGGTTCTCGTAGTGACAATCGGGCCCGCGCTCGCCGTGGCTCCCGCCTCGATTGCATTTACGGCGCAAGCCGGGTCGAGTTCCCCGGCTTCGCAGTATGTCGATCTGGCCGGCACGACTCCTATCGCTTTTACCGGTTCAGCCAGCACCGTTACCGGCGGCCCGTGGCTCGCGGTTTCTCCCGCTAAAGGCAGCACGCCAGGCCGGATTGCCGTATCGGCCAACCTGGCTGGACTGGCGGCTGGCGCATATAGCGGGTCAATCAGCCTGTCTTATGTTGGTGCCGCAAAGCCACTCATCATCCCGGTGAATTTGACGGTCACCGCACCGGCGCCGATTATCCAGGCTGTTACCGACGCCGCCAGCCTGGTCTCCGGTCCCCTTGCCCCGTTATCGCTATTTACGGTGTGGGGTACTGGACTGGGACCGGACCAACTGACACCTCTCCACCTCACCGGGGGCCGGGTCGACACCACTCTGGCGGACACGCAAGTGCTTTTCAACGGAGCACCAGCTCCGCTGCTGATTGTGCAGTCGGGGCAAATCAACGCCATTGTGCCGAGTTCGGCGTCGGGCGCTCTCGCCGCCAAGGTGCAGGTTATCTACCAGGGAGTTTCATCCGGCGAATTCGACGTGCAGGTGGCCGGGACGGCCCCTAGTCTCTTCACTACGGACAACAGCGGTAAAGGGCAGGGCGCAATTTTGAACCAGGATACGACCAGGAATTCGGCGACCAACCCAGCGGCCAAAGGGTCCATCGTGGTTCTCTATGCGAATGGAGGAGGCGAAACCAATCCGATCGGCCCGGATGGCGCGATCACGCCGCTGACCCTGGCGCAGATTCCTAAGTTGACTTTGCCCGTTTCAGTTGAATTTGGAGGGATCGAAGCCAAAGTGCTCTACGCGGGCCCGGCACCTGGTGAAGTGGCGGGCGTCATTCAGATCAACGCAAAGCTTCCGGCAGGCGTGGCCTCGGGAGCGGTGCCGGTAACGGTCAAGATCGGCGGCGAAGCTAGCCAACCTGGCGTAACTGTGGCGGTGCGATAGGTTGAGGTTCCAGCGTCCGACGGCTGGAAATATCCGCCATGCGGTGCACGGCATGGCGGCGACTCTTTACCTGCAGAGTCTCGAATACATTTTGCAGATGATTTTTAACGGTTTGTTCTGCGATGCACAGGCGTTCAGCGATCTGCTTGTTTTTCAGTCCTTGCGCGACGCATTCCATAACCTCGCACTCGCGAGGGCTGAGCTGTCTCCGGATACGCGTGGCATCCGGTCGCACCGCGTCGGCTTTTACCTCTGGACCGGAATGGGACGCATGCCACTCGATCCATTGTTTCAATGCATGGGGAAAAACAAGCACGGAGTTGCGGTCGTATTGCACCAGACCGTGCCGCCGAAAGGTGCCCATCCAATGCGTGACGGTGGCGCGCGATGCCATCGTATAGTCGGCAAGGAGCTTATGTTTGATGCCAGTGATCCTGATCGATCCGTTTGCCATGCGGGTACCCATCCGTTCGGCGAGATGAGCCAGCGCATGGGCCAAGCGCTCGCTGATGGTGGCATTGGCGAAGTTCGCCAGGCGGTTCCGGGCCTCGATCAACCGCGCTGCCAGGGTCTGCGTAAGAGCGATCCCCACTTCGGGTCTGGAGCGCATGATTTGACGAAGTTTATCCGTGGACCACGTCATCGCCCTAGTGCTCTCAAGCGCTATCGCTACCTCGGGGCATCGCGGAAGCTGGAGCACAGCCGATTCCCCGAAGATGTCGTCATTGGTGTAAATGTCGAGAACCAACCGGAGATCGGGAGTCACATCCTGGGAGACCTGAACCCGGCCTTCAATGATGAGAAACATTCGTCCGGCCTGGTAGCCAGCATCGTAAATCACTTCACCGGGGCTGTAGTCTACCACCTCCGAGTGGGGCAGATAGTCGAGTATGTCGATGCGTTCGTTACAAAGTACTGGTGTCATCTGGTGCTATGTCATCTTTTGCTGTATTCTGCCTGCTTGGCAATCAGGCAAAGTCCCGACGGTAAATATCGGGGATGCCGTAACAACTTGGAGGGCGGGTGATTACCTGCTTTACGGCTCGCTGGTTGAACTATGAAATGGGAGTTGGGTCGCCTCTGTGCCGGAGGAAGGCGCTGCTGTCAAATCCACTGGAAGAATCGGATGGTCTAGAAAATGTTTGAATCCCCATCGCCAAGCGAAAAACCAGACACAACGCGCACGTTCAAGCAAGGCGATGCACACTCCGCTGGATCCGGCGCTTTCGGCAGAACCGCGCGGCTTGGGCGGATCCTTTTGGTACTAAGCTGTGCCCTGATGGTTGCCGGCGCGTGGCAGCTTCAGGCGGCGCCCATCACGTATACAATCAACGGAACGCTTGGCGATTCTCCCGTCAGCGGTCCGGACGTGCTGATTCTGGCCGGCAAGACTTTTAAGATCACCGGTACGATCGATTCAGCCGCAGCCCCGGTAACAACGGGTCCGGGGACCGCCACATACTCATTTCCCAGCCTGACGATATCGCTCGGCCAGTTAACGGTCTCCCTGCCCAGCGTGCCGGTGACGTTCACGATTACAACCGGAAACGTGGCCACGATGTCGGTGGGAACCTCCTTTACGGGCATCCCGATCTCGGCGGTGATCGGACTCCCGCCCGGAACGATGACCACACCCGCGCCGACCGCCTTCAGCCAGGTCGCCATTTCCCCCGGGACGGATCCAGTGCTGGGCAGTATTTTGACGTATGGGCAGGGTCCGAACACGACAGTGCTCGCAATAACCGGAGACATCACAGCCAGCGCGACCGGTCCCACTCTGATCGCCAGTCCCGCGGCACTCTCATTCGGATTTCTGTTGGGTGGGCCGCCCGCGCCGCCTCCGCAGACGTTTCAAATTGATGCCGGCTCCAACATCTCACTCAACGTCGCTACCGACGGAGCAAATTGGATTTCGGTCAGTCCTTCAACCGGCATGACACCGGCCGTGTTCACGGTTTCAGTCGATCCGACAGGGCTGTCCGCCGGCGTATACAGCAGCCAAATTTCTATCACCTCGGACGCCGCCGGAAACAGCCCGTTGGTCGTGCCGGTTCAATTTGTGGTGTCGAATCCGCCGCCGCCCAACGTGGGGAGTCAATATCCACCGCTCAACCGCGGCGAATTCGTTCAGATCGCCCCGCAAGGGTTTGGCGACCGGCAGAACGGCTGGGCCTGGTCGATGGAATGGTTCAAGGGGAAACTGTACGTCGGCACCAACCGCGCGTTCCATTGCGTGGAAGCGTACGCCATTCACCGGGAGCTTCCGCT
>DATLVQ010000589.1:0-5024 GCA_035577325.1 Bryobacteraceae bacterium
GAAAAAACCAGAGGCACCGGCCTGCATCACGGTGGCTTCGGCAGCGCGATCCTCATGACCCGTAATGAAAATCACACGAGTCCCGGGCGATCTCGCACACAGGTGTGCTAGTAATTCCATCCCTGTCATTTGTTGCATCCAGATATCCAGGACAACAAGCCCCACGGGATTTGTCGCCATTTCATTGAGAAAATCCTCTGGATCGCCAAAGGCGCGTACCTTGACTCCCTCCAATTCGAGCAGGCGACTGATGGATTTGCGCATCGATGGATCGTCGTCAACGACATAACATATCTCCGCGGACGTACTGGGAGAAGAGTCAGGCGCCAGCTTTGTTCCAGTTGTCTCGCTCATATATTCGAAGAACGCTCCCGAATTAGACAGCATCAGCCAGGCAAATGGCAATGAGACTTTGGTCTTATGCTCTGCGGTCGACGGCACGTCAGCTCTTTGCACAACTTCACGAGGTATCGTTTGGTTGGGCGCATCCGATTGATACGGTAGTCGTCGCGTGGTGGAAATAGGCTACTTCTGAAAAAGGAATGCGCTGCAATGGTCATCGTCGATCACGAAACCGATGGATCCGACGCCATCATGTTTTCTTCGTTACCGGTAAAGTGAAATAGAAGAGCGCGCCGCCACCAGCAACGTTCTCCGCGTCGATCTTACCGCCATGAGATTCTACGATGGAGCGCACAATGGCCAATCCCATTCCCAGCCCCTGTTCCTTGGTGGTAAAGAACCGATCGAACAAGCGTTCGTGCACTTCAGTGCGAATGCCTGTGCCATGATCGCGAACGCTCAAGCGCACTTCGTTCTCGCCATTGCCAGCCGTGCTAATCTCTACCTTGCGTCGGTCCGGTGGCGTCTGCCGCATGGCATCAAACGCATTACTGACCAGGTTCACCAGGACCTGCTGAATCTGGACCGGATCTACCTCGACCGGTGGCAGGTCCTTGGCCAGCGCTGTCTCTATCTCGCAGGAATAAGCCACTGCATCCAGCCTGACCATATGCGCTACTTTAGTGACCAGCTCATTCAGATTAATCCGGTACAGGGTAGGATCGCTTTTCTTAATTGTGTTACGCGCGTTGCGAATGATATCGTGGGCGCGGCGCCCGTCTGCCTCCACGTCGACCAGGATCTCACGCAACGTTCCAGGGTCTTCCTTACCCTTGTCGATAGACCGCTTTCCAGCATTCGCATTAGTGATGATGGCCGAGAGCGGCTGATTCAGTTCATGGGCGAGTGAGGCAGTCATCTCACCGAGTAAGCTAACCCGGCTAAGCAGGTTGATTTGTTCGCGATGACGGCGTGCCTCCTCTTCAACTTCGTGCAGCGCTTGCTGTGACCGCTTGTCGTCCTCCAGCAGCACGCTTAGGAACATGAGCGGAGTGCCCGTGACGATGAGAAACATCTGTAAGGCGAGCGCATTTTCCGCCGGAGTCTGGAGCAGAAACGGACCACGTCCGTGCATCGCTCCCCAAATCGCTTCAAAGGTGACCACCAGCATGGCCGCGCTGATTCCGCTCAGTCCAAAACGCAACGCCGCCCAAATGAGTAGCGGGATCGGCGCGTAGAGTAGAGCAGGCGATGTGTCCGGTCCGGCCGGCTCAATCGCAAAAACATACGTGCCGACCACCACGATCCCCAACGCCAGCACACTTCCCTCGATCACGCGTGCCGGCGTCGGTCTACCTGCGCGACCCGACAAACGGTTGGCGAGCAGGAGAAGTGCCGGGACTAACACGACCGCGGTGACTCCGTTGGAGATTCCCAGGTTACGCCACTCGACCCAGTAATGAGTTCCGAAATGGTTGGAGACGGTAAAGGCCGCGCCCCAGAACGCGGCGCCGAAGGGAACGATGATGACAGCAATCAAAACGAAAACCATGGCGTCGCGCAGCGTAATCCTCCTCAAAGGCGACTTGATGAAGAAGCGAATCCCGGCCGCGGCCAACACGTTTTGCACGGCATCGAAAGCCTCGCAGTGCAAAGCGTAAAGCACCGGCCAGTGCGCCTGCTGCGTGGCGACGAAATGAGCCAAGCCTGTGGCGAGAGTGTACGCCCACCAGTGCCGCACCGGCACCAACAGCAGAATAACGACCAGAACAGCGTGCGGTGGAAAAAGAAGAGAAACTTTACTATTGGGAAAACAAAGGGCCCACGCAATCTCTGTCGCCGCATAATAGGCGACCCCAGTTAGGAAGACCTGAAGTACGATCCGGCCGTACGATTCAGTCTCTTTCTTCTTCGTGCTCTTCATTCGATCTTATCGCTGCTTACGATCGCCTCCTGCATTTCGCGGTCGGCGTACCGAACGTATCTTAACGCAGGAATTGCAGCTAACGACTGAAATGATGATAGCCGACCGCCTGCGTCGCCGCCGCCGCCGAACAAGAAGATCATGGTGGCTTAGCCTCGCGCTCCTCAGCGGCACTTCCCACTCGTCTTTTTGATATGATCGAAATGACGCCTAATGGGATGTTACAGGTAAAGTAAGATAGAAACGCGCGCCGCCATCGGCGACATTCTCCGCCTGGATGTCACCGCCATGAGATTCTACAATGGAGCGGACAATTGCCAATCCCATTCCCAGCCCCTGCTCCTTGGTCGTGAAGAACTGGTCGAACAAGCGGTCCTGCACTTCCGCGCGAATGCCTGTGCCATGATCGCGCACGCTCAAGCGCACTTTGCCGTCGCCACTGCCAGCCGTGCTAATCTCTACCTTGCGCTGGCCCGGTGGTGTCTGCCGCATGGCATCAAACGCATTACTGACCAGATTAACCAGGACCTGCTGAATCTGGACCGGATCTCCCTCGATCACTGGCAAGTCCTTCGCCAGCGATGTTTCTACCTCGCAGGAATAGCCCATCGCATCCGGCCTTACGACATGCACTACATTCGTGACCAGCTCATTCAGATTGATCCGGCGCCTTGTAGGCTCGCCTTTCTTAATTGTGTTGCGCACGTTCTGGATGATCTCGTGGGCGCGGTGCCCGTCTGCCACCACGTCGACCAGGATCTCGCGCAACGTTGCAGGACCTTCCTTACCCCTGTCGATAAACCGCATTCCAGCATGCGCATTGCTGATGATGCCCGAGAGCGGCTGATTCAGTTCGTGGGCGAGTGAGGCAGTCATCTCACCGAGCAGGCTAACGCGGCTAAGCAGGTTCATTTGTTCGCGATTACGGCGTGCTTCCTCTTCGGCCTGCTTTAAGGAACGCTCGGCCCGGCGACGTTTCACGAGATTGGCCAGCAAACCAGTGATAAGCACTGCTTGCAGAATGCAGATCGAAACACCGACTATGATCCACGCCCGGTAGCGATCCCAAACCGTCGGCTCGTGGAACAAGACCGTGCTTCCTGGCGGCAGGAGTTTCTCACTAATCTTCCATCGCTGGAGCTCGCGCCAGTCGTAACGCGGAGGCAGACGCTCGATCATGGTTGGAGAAAAACTGGATGCCGGTTCGCCACGCAAAATGCGAGTCGCGATCTGCGCAGCTGCCTTCCCGACTCGCTCGCTCTGGTAAAGGCGCCCACCAACGATCCCCAACCCGAGTTGATGATCGAAGATGCCGTTAATTGGAGCGCGCGCCACGGCATGGAGCCGTTGCAGCGCATCATCGGCGTTGATGGTTACTCCTCCGGCATCACGAAGCAGGAGGAGAAAAAAAATGTAGGAATCTGGCGGCAACGTCGAGACCCGCTCCTGCATTTGTTTGAAGGAGAGATCGCTGAAGTAGGTGAAGTTAATCCGGCCTGTGAACGGCTCGGCTGCCTTTTGAAACACGCCCTGCCAAACACGTTCGAGCGGCGTTGCACCCACTATGACCACGATATTTTTTGTCGCTGGCGCGATTTGCAGCATGTCTTCAAGGAAGTCGGGAATTTCATATATCTGCCCGACGTAGGCTGCGTTCTTCTCGATTGCGCCCGGCGGCAGTAACCGGCGATCGGCTGAGGCGTAAAGGATGGGAGTTTCCGGAAAAAGACGATCGCGATAGGTTGCCACGAAGATGGATGCGGGTGCTCCGATCGGCACGACGAGGTCGGGCTGCCATTTAGCCTGGCGCTTTTGCAGATAATCAACGATCGCCTCCTGCATCTCGCGGTCGGGATAACGCGCCATGTCCAGCGAGACCTCGTCGAGATCGACGCGGTCACCCATCTTGCCCACCAGCTCGGTCTCGAACGCCGTGGACTCGACCGTGAAGGGCGGCGAAGCACTGCCGAAGGAATGGACAAGCAGAACCCGCTTCGGCTCATCTGCCGCCGCGTTTTTCAACCCGAGGAACGCCATTGCCGCGATCACGACAAGGACAGAGAATTGTGCGCGCAAAACTTTCCGGATGTCACATAATTGTAACCTGCCAGGCTTAGGCCCCTTTAACGCTACCCCTGTCGCAGCGCTCGCCGGCGGCGCCCCCGATACACAAAGACCGGCCGCCCAAGCGTGATCGTTCCGGTTCACGAGAAGGCTGTGATGTGCCTTATCTGTAGCAGTCTGGGAGTGGAGTGAAAAGCACGTTTGGGTATCGACTTTCATCCTACTGAAAACGAGCTCGGCCCGACTCGCCCAGTCAGTCCTCAAATGAAGCCTAATGGGGAGGCCCCGGTTTATCTTCGAGTTTCAAAGTCTCTGCCGGCACATCCAGCCAGACGGCTGCCTTCGCGCGGTCGCGAAATGCCTGCGCCTCGATCGACGTTTCCTTCATTAGACTTTCGTAGAGGAGGGCAACGCCAAAACCGACCCAATCTTCGCTAAACAAGGCCGACTTCACCGGCGTGAGCCCGGCGAATTGCTCTGCCCGATTCTGCGCAAATGCAAAAACATGCTTGGTGCGAATTGCCACGCTCGTTAATCGACTGAAATCAACGAATCTCTTGAACGGTACTAACACTTTTTCGATATGACAGAGCCATTCGCCAATCTCGTCCAACAGCTGATCATCCAGGACACCTTGTGGTTGCCAGGCAACCAGATTATGAGCGGGATAGTGCCGCAGGTCAGCCGGCCCAGG
>DATLVQ010000590.1:0-12395 GCA_035577325.1 Bryobacteraceae bacterium
ACCGTGATCGTCGGCGTTCCGGCGCCCGCAATATCCGAAGCCAGAATAGCCGCATTCAACTGCGTGGTGCTGATGTATGTTGTCTGCCGCGGGCTCCCATTCCAGTTCACCACCGCGCCGGGAACGAATCCAGAACCATTGACCTTCAACGTGAAACCAGCTCCGCCCGGTTTGGCGGTGACCGTCGACAGACTGATTTGTGGAACCGGGGCGACGGCTGTCCCCGACAAGCTGATGATGTGCGGCGTGCCCCCGGCGTTGTCGGTAATGGTGACGGCTCCGGTCCTGGCGCCCGCGAGCGTCGGGTTGAAAGCGATGCTGATCGCGCAATTCGCGCCGGGCGCCAGGACCGGTCCGCATGTGTTCGTCTGCCGGAAGTCTCCGCTCGCTGTCACGCTTAGAATAGCGAGGAGTGCCGCGCCGCTATTGGTCAATGTGACCGTCTGAGCAGAGCTGGCCCTACCCACAAACTGCGAGCCGAAAATCAGGTTGGAAGCCGAGAGGCTCGCAGCAGGCACCAAGTTCTGTGGAAATACGATTCGGGCGATGAACGCATCCTGCCCGCCCCCGGATGCCGGCTGGACGGCAAGCGCGGTTGGAAAATCATTCGAAGAGGTTGCGCCCGCTAGGTAAACATTGCCGGCGATATCGGCCGCAATGGCTGCTCCTGCATCGTCGCTTGTGCCGCCAAGGTATGTGGACCAGAACATGTTCGATCCATCCATTCCTAGTTCCATCACGAACGCGTCGCGGCCGCCACCCCGCGTCGCTTGCACGGCGTTTACAATCGGGAAATTGACGGAACTCGTCACGCCGGTGAGATAAGCATTGCCCGCCCCGTCGACCGCGATGCCGAGTCCGAAGTCGTCGCCGTTTCCGCCTAAATAAGTGGAATAGGCGAGCGCGGAACCGCCGGCATTCACCTTTGCCGCAAAGGCGTCGCTGCCGCCGGCGAGCGCGGACTGGAGCGCGTTCGCCAGCGGAAAATCGGGCGAGGCGGTGGCGCCGGTTACATAGGCGTTTCCAGTTCTATCCAGCGCGATGCCCCGGCCGGTATCGTTGCCGGAGCCACCCAGATAGGTTGAATAGACCAGAGCCGAGCCCGCGGCATTTATTTTCGCAATGAAGGTATCGATCCCGCCCGCGAGCGTCGGCTGCAATGCATTCGCCCGCGGAAAATCTTTCGAGCCGGTATCGCCGGTGACATACGCGTTGCCTGCGGAATCCACGGCGATCGCGCGGCCGGTGTCGCTGCCGCTGCCCCCGAGATACGTGGAGTAAATGTAAGCCGTGCCAGCGGGATTGATTTTCGTGGCAAACGCATCGGAGCCGTTCGCCGGCCCCGCCGAAGCCGGCTGGAGAGGATTGAACATGGGAAAATTCGTCGAACCCGCAGCCCCGGTTACATAAGCATTGCCCGCGCTGTCCATCGCGATCCCGAAACCTTGGTCCGAGCCGCTGCCGCCCAGATACGTCGAGTAAACAAGGCCAGACCCGGCCGCGTTCAGCTTCAAAACGAAGGCATTCCGGACGCCCGCGAGCGTCGGTCGCAAGGCGTTCACCACCGGAAAATCGGTCGACGTCGTGGCGCCCGTGATCGCAACATAGCCGCTTGCGTCTACGGCGATTCCCGTGCCCAAATCGGTGCCGCTGCCGCCGATGTACGTCGAATAGACATAGGACGATCCCGCGGCATTCAGCTTGGCGACGAATACATTCTGCATGCCCGGCTTCACACCCTTGAAGGGATTCGCCAGGGGGAAATCGGCGGACGTGGTGCTGCCGGTGACATATACATTTCCCGACGCGTCGGTTGCAATGGCGGCTGCGTTGTCATTGCCGCTGCCCCCCAGGTATGTGGAGTATGTCAGAACCGGATCTATAATCAGTGGCTGGGATTTGTCGTATGGGGCTAATTGAAAGCGCACGTTTCCGTTTGCCTCCAGCGCATAACGGGCGTCTATGACGTGGCGGACGTCCCGTTCGGTCTGATACGCAACCGGTCGTAGCATGCGCACCGCTGCGCCGCCGTCCGTGCGCAGAACCAACGCGCCTTCCGAATCCAACTCCACGCTGCGCGCCCCGGGAAAGCACATTCCGACCTGGCCGGGATCAGCGTGCGGCGACAAAGTGAAATCGTACTCGAGCCCGCCGGGTCCCTCATAAAAGACAACGTCGACGCCCCGGTAGATTTCTTGCAGCCGCACTTTGGCGAACGAAGGGACGTGGGTGATCCAACGGCTGGGATCATTGCCTATGAAGTAATGGCTCAGGCCGGGCAGCGGATCGAGCCCGGTCCATGTCGGCTCGGGACTGGCTCCGACGAATCTCAGCCGGAGCGCTGAGCCTGAATGGTCACGGTCGCCATCACTCGCGAGCGACAGCACGGCCTCTTCGCGCGTGAGAAACACGGCATATCCCTTGCGGAGAGACAGGAACTTGACACGGGGATCGCTCTGGCCGCGGTTGACCTCAAAACCGTGCACCGTGCCCGCATTGGCTAGGCGATGTACCGGCTTTTGCACAGCGGCTTGAGAGGCACCGCCAATGAGAATCGTGATTGACCCGAGCACCCGAAAAGTCGTCGATCTCGATTTCGCAACCACACTGCCCGCTTCCGTAAGGCCTACTCTTGGATCACTGAAACGCTGTTGCCGCCCGAATTAGGTATGTACACACGCTGCGTCGAGGGATTGACGGCGGCACCGTTGGGGATCTTGCCGACTGGGATGGTCGCGGTTACAGTGTTCGTGGATCCATCGATAACCGAAACGCTCGCGCTCATGTAATTGGCCGTGTAGATCCGATTGGTGCCGGAGTCCACGGCGATGCCTGCCGGCCCAATGCCGACTGGAATTGTGGCGATGACTGTGTTGTTGCTTCCATCGATGACGGTGACGCTTCGGCCGAAGTAGTTACCGACATAGACGCGGTTGGTGGCTTCGTTTACTCCAATGGCATCCGGGACGGATCCTACGTTTACTTTGGCGATGCCGATATTGGTGGTTGCATCGATCACTGTAATGCTGCTTTGAAAACCGTTGGTTACGTAGACCCGCCCGGTAACCGTGTTGATCCCCACGCCGGCGGGCAGCGACGGGAGCGGAATGGTGGCCACGATAGCATTTGTATTTCCGTCCAACACGGAGAGCGTGTTGTCGCTATAATTCCCGACAAAGACCCGGCTGTTGGGTGGATTCACCACCACCGCGCACGGCCCTCGCCCTACCGGCACCGTGGCGATCACGGCGTTCGTGCCACCGTCGATCACTGAAATGTTGTTACTGTTCACATTCGACACGTAGACGCGATTGGTCATGGGATTCACTGCGGTGGCGCACGGAAGCCGCCCAATCTGCGCTGTCGCGATCACTGTGTTGCTGGCCCCATCCAGCACCGAAACGGAATCATTGCCCGCGTTGGCTATGTAGATCCGGTTGGTCTGTGGGTTCACCGCCGTGCCCACCGGGTAGAAGCCAACCGGAATCGCGGCCGGGGAGAATCCCACCGCGAGTGGGCCCGTCGCATTTAACGCTGTTTGCCCAAGGGCATCCTTAACCAATGGTACGTAACTCAGATTAGGGGACAGCGCGGGCAGAACAAAGCTCTTGCTGAACGCTCCGGCATTGAGTACTGCCAAACCGAGCCCAGTGACTTGGCCGGCCGGCGTAATTAGCGCGATGCCGGCGCCAGAACTGCTACTGCTGAAGCCGGCGGCTGTAACCGTGATATTCTGCCCCGGGGCCGCTCCGAGCGGGGTGAAGGTGAACCAGGGTATTGCGGGGGGCACGATAGTCAATGGGCCAATTAGGTTCATTCCCGCCAGAAACGACGAGTCGACTACATTGAGTAGATATAGTCCGGGTGTCAAGCTTGCGGGCAGGGTGACAATCTTCGAGAACTGGCCGCTGGTGAGCGTTGCGATCGCCAGAGTTGTATGCTGGCCCGTCCCGTTTGTTACCGAAATGTTCACGGCCGCTGCTGAGGGATTGAACTTGGCTCCAACGACCGTGAGACTCCCGCCCTGTACCACAGTGCCGGGGGAGTAAGCGTAGTAGGGCTCGGTTGCAGCATTTAGGCATTGGCCGCCGGGCCAGGCCGCCAGCAACAGCATAGCCGGCAACTTTCGAAATAACGTGCTCTTCAAGTCTTCCTCCGAATCGTTTTTGTCGCCCGCCGCTCTGCCTTAGTGCAATCCGTAGACCATGAGCTGGTTCGAGAACGTGGCAACAAAAACCTTTCCATTGGCCACTGTGGGTACAGTGAACTTAGCCATGGTGCCGAGGTCGTCGCCCGGGTTCATTTTACTGTTCCAAAGTTCAGTCGCCACATTAGCGGCGTCAAAGGCGTGCAAGACGCCCGGCACCGTGGCCAGCGTGGCATTTTCGGTTGAGGTCACTGCCCACAGGACGCCGCTGCCCGGAACGGCGCCATTGGCGGAAAGCGCCAGGATACCTCCGGGATAGTTCGGCAGCAGGCTGTTCTGTGCAACCGGTGTGTTGCTGAACTGTCCGTTCACCAGGGCGAAAACCTTCAGCGGCTCGTTCCACCCCCACACATAAAGCAACGGCGGGAGGGCGCCTCGATACCAGTACGTGAAGTGGTGAATCTCATTGCATCCAGATGATGAACATCCGGCGGTCGCTTGCAGAACCTGTGCGGCTTGCGTGTTGCCTGTGGTCAGATGCCCGAGATTCGTCCGGCTTAGCACGTAGACGGTGCCCGTCTTCCCGCCGGCGACGAGCAGGCTGGTACCGGGCAAAAGCATCACGCCTGTTGATCCAAGATCCCAGTCGTTGGTATTGAGGGTCTGCCAGTTGTCCGGGATGAAGAAATCACCCGTGGCTCCCCCGATCCGGATCACGCCTTGGCTGGTGCCTCCCTGGCCTAGCGTTCCGTTTCCGGTCGCGAAGTAGAAGCCGTTCGTGTCGGCGGAGGGGCCTGCGCCCGACATCCAGATGCCTCCGGCGCCACCGTTCGGCGTGGTGTTAAAAGCGAATTTCTGAAGCAGCGTCTTGGCATCGTAGGCCAGCAGCCAGCCGTGGTACTGGCGGACGGGCTCCTGAGGAGACGCGGTCCCGAAGGCAATGAAAACCGAGTTGGCAAATAGCAGCAGCGCAGGGCGCTGCAGCTGATTCGCCGGGCTGAAAGTAACCACGCCGGCCTGACTGTCGAAGCCACTGCCCCGTACCGACGCCTTAATGACTGCCGGCCCATTGAACTTCTCCGCCCCGTTTGCGGTGTCGAGCGCGTGCAGGCGGAAGACCCGGTTGCCACCCTCCTGCGTCAGCGCAACAACGTACAGCGTATGCGAGACGGCGTCGATAACCGGGGTGCTGAGAATCCCGCACTCCGGCTGCAACTCCGGGAAGTTAAAGGACGCCGGCGTGCCGAGGTTTACTTGCCACAGCGGTGCGGAGGCGCCAGCATCGTCCGCCGCAAATGCATAGACGCTGTTGTGCATGGTGGCCAGGTAAATCACATTCTGTGTTTTGCCCTGGATGGAAGCGTTAGCCAGGTACAACGGCTGCGCGTAAAGCTGCCCATCCACCTGGCGCGAGTACAGCAGGCCGAATTGAGCGGCATTCAAATTCGAAGTATTCAAAACCGTTTCCGACTGATTGGCGCTGGTGCGGCTGATGTTATATTGCGCCGTGGTTACCGAGATCTGACCGAGCAGGGGCGAACTGGAGAGGATCAACGCCAATATATACCCTGTTTTCATTTGGTTTCTTCGGTTTTGGAAGTATACACCGGTATTATCGAAGACGCTCTCATTCGCGCTCAAGAGTACTATGTTGAGCAGACGAAACTCGCCGCACTTACCTCCAACGCCCGCCGCATGTGAGGAGTTTTGAGGGTTCTTAGGTAGACCTGCAATCAAGAACGTCAGGAAAGATCCGAACGCCGCGGAGATCGGCGGCACTGCCAGCAGGATGCTACCGAATCCCCAGAGAGCCGGTCAGTTCCGCCGACGCCGCCGGATGCGTTTGACAATTCCGGCGCCAAAAAGAATCGTACCCAACAGCATGACCGATGAGGGTTCTGGCGTAATGATGGCGTTGAAGGCAACAACATCGCTCACAGTATTGTTGTTGTTCAGATCCAGGTCGCTCAACAGGCCAAAAGTTACACCAATGATCGGGGTGCTGTCGAGAGGTGCCGTGAAAAACGCGTTCGTGAAGAAAGGCTGTATGTTCGGAACGCCATTGGTAAGTTCGGCGAATGAACCTAACTGGGTCAGACCCGTCAAATCGGGCGCGGGCGTTCCGGCGGAATCTGACTGAAAGAAGACGTGGGCACGATCCTCCCCGCTCACCTGCACGTTGTCCAATATCAACCAATCACTGACCGTGGTGCCCGCGCTATCCTCGTTGACCAGATAATATCCAGGGTTGGCCCAAGCACTCTTTATCTTCAAAACGACTTCGAGTGTAGCTGGTACGTCAACATCCCCGCCCGCTTCCGCTATGGTGATCACCGGATCCTGAGACGGATCCCATACCAGCGGGTCCGCCCAGCTTGTCCGCGTCAGTCCTCCGGAGGCGAGCAACGCAGCCAACAAGTACAGTCTCAAACCAGGTTTCCTTAGTAGCACAATCTGACCTCCGCTTTTGACTCCCAAGAACCCGATTGTGTGGCACGTAAAGTGCCGAATTCTTTCACGATGTTAGTTCTATTGAAAAATAGAAGGTTAACCACGTTTCTTGTGTTTACAATTAGCCTTCCAGGTCGACTAATTTGGATGAAACGATACCGATTTGGTTTTTTTCTAAGATGTGCCCTCGGTTCAGACTGCCCCGTGGGTATTAGCTTGAGGCGTTGCTGCTCGCAATGAGGAGGCGGTCAAAACGCTTGTTGCGGACTCCATACCTGCTCATCCCCCGAAATTGTAGAGCACGCTGACGCGAGAGGAAGTGAGAATCACAGAATCGAGCGACTAATCCAGCGCGAATACTAACATACAGGCCGCGCTTCTTAGTGTTGGTCTCCGTCGAGTATTCCATTCAAGTCGCGATCAATACCCATCCTTACTCCAGAGCCGGGAGGTACTCCCATGAACGTTAAGGTGTCGCCCTTCACGATTGCGCCACGAATCTGCGCTAGAACGAACGGTCCCAGCCCCGTCTGGTCGGTGATGTAGTCGTTGGAAGCAGGGCGGTATAGCAAGCCATGCAAGTGTCCGCTGAGGGTACCTTTGGCGATAAGATCGATGTTCCCGGCGGCCGCCTGGCTTTGCAGCAGTCCGAGATCGTTCTGAACGGAGGTGGTCAGCACGTTTGCGCCACGCACCGTTCGCGCATACCCCACGGCGGGAGCCATTCCTGTGTCAAAACACATGGAGTAAGCTGCTATATCGTTTTTCTGCGTTTGGCTGTAATCGGCGAAGACCTGCGCGGAAAGGAACTCCCCCAGCCCCGACGCGTCTCCATTGTGGTTCAGTCCAAAGCCATCAATGCTGGATGGGCCGGTCTTGTTGTACAGCAGCTTCTGGTAAACATTTCTCAGTTGCGGAATCTTCAGCGGCTGATCGCCGTCTAGCGTTCCCGCAGGGGGTTGGATAAACCGGGATGTACCTGCACCAGGGTTACTTGTATGGCAGCTATCGCAGGTCCGCGTGCTATGGATCGATAAGACGGCTTGCAGGAAGACAGTTCGTCCGTTAGCTGCGTTGCCTCCGGACAGTGAGGTCGGCAGAGAGCGGTCCAGGTTCTGGAACGGATTTGGCTGGAACACAATCGTGTTGATGTAGTTCGTGTACGCCGTTATGTCGGCGCTGGAAAGTTGCGTGCCTCCCATCAGCGCGTCGAAGGCCGGGTTGAACGCGGCGAAAGCCTGCTTGTCTCCTCGCCAGTGATAGGGACTCAGACCGGCCAACCCACGCAATGTCTGCGTCGTCATCGGCCCCTTCATCGGGTGAAACTGAATAGTCAGCGTATTCTCCTGAAAGGTGGTAACGCTCCCGAAAGGATTTCCCAGGTCCCAGGCCAGATGATCCATATCGCCGTCAATGTGGCACGATGCGCAGGAGCCTGTGCCGTTGCCCGACAGCTTCGCATCGTACAAGAAGCCCCGCCCGTTCTTGATTACCGGCGGTGTGGGATCGAACGTTCCCACTGGGATCTCCGAGATCACCGTGTTCTTGCTGATGTCCACGATCGAAATGCTATTCGAGATCCGGTTCTCTACATAGAGCATGTGGCCGGTGGCGTTCAACGCCAGCCCCCGCGGTCCCCGCTTGTGCGCCGGATCTACGGCCGATCCCAGCGCCGTCGGCTCGAGTTCGATGCGCCCCAGTATGTTGCCGTTGGGATCGAGCAATCCTACCCGGTCGGTCCCGAAGGCGGCTACATACAGGAACGCCCCGCTGGGATGAAATACGATCGCCGTAGGCTGCGCCAGCGCCGTCGCCTGCGCCGCTGGATTGGGAAGCACGCCGTAGTTTATCCCTGGATTCAGATCATAGAACGACAAGCTCGATCCAGCCACGCGCGTGATCCGGTTGTTCACCCAGTGTCCGCGCAGAAACGTCTCATAGTGCGTCAGGTTGAGAGCATCCGTGTTGGCCACATACAGTTCGCCTGTCGACGGCCGCACCGCCATGCCCAGGTTGATTGTTCCCACGCCGGAAACATAGCCCAAAACAGTCAGCCCGGCGGTATCGATCAGGGCAATATCGTTATCCGGCATCGTGAACTTGATATAAGAAGACCACTTGGTGTCGCGGGCATCGGCGATCAGCGCCACCTGCGGCGCCGGAACCGGCGCCGTGGCTCCTGGAGGGAACGTCTGCGCGGGCGCCAGAGACGGAGGGATTATGGTCGTATGGTTACCCGATAGCGCGAACAGAACGTAAACGCGGGTCCCATCGGCGCTGACGGCCAAAGCGCGCGGATTACCGCCCGCCAGAGGGATGGTTTTCAGCGGGGCGTGGGTGCCCGCGTCGTACACGTAGACCGCATTGCTGCGTGAGATGCTGACGAAAGCATTGGAGCCGGCGAACACCACGTCGGCCGGTTCGTCCTTGGCGAAGATCGTGTCGGTAACGATCCCCTTGGCGACCGAAACCACGCTGACGCTATCAGACTCCTGATTCACCACCCAGGCCTCGTCGTTGGTCCGCGGGTTCACCGAAACCGGCTCGATGCCCACTGGAATCTCCGCAATCAGCTTGGGACTGGAGGGCGCGGTCACATCGAAAACAGACAGGCGCGCATCGGCGGTATTAACAACAAACAGACGCGTTCCGTCCGGCGACAAGCGGATGGGATTGGTCTGCGCACCCTCGAAATTGACGTACGCGCTGAGCGGCACCTGAGCCCAAGACTTCACAGCGAATACCGCCGCTACAAGAATTACACGTGCGATTTCACTCTTGCGTATCATGAGTCCTTTCCGCTGCGAGGCAGCTCGGGGACAAATCTATCATTAATCTCGACGGGAAATCGTATTCTCTGTCGCCATCGAAGTCTATCTCGGGCCGGATCTATGGGAGTCCTTGCCAGACCTCCAGTCCGTAGAACCAGTTTGCCGCTCCGACGAATAATCCTTGCGGTGTGCTTTTCAAAGTCCGCACTCCCTGGTTCAGGATTTCTCCAAAGCCGTGCAAGTCCACTGGCGAGTAATGGACACCATCCCCAGTCACCCAAAGGTCAAATCCCATCCAGGGCCCCACAATACTCTGAAACGTGGGGTTATTGTAGAATCGGAAGGCGTAACTGGAATCGAATGTGCCCACGTACAGACGGCCATCGTACACCTCCATACGCTCTAGTGCGGTGTTGAACTGCCAGCCGAATCCGGCTTTGAAACCACTGAGAGCGGTCTTGGTTCCGATTGGGGTACTGCGCGACTGCCCCACGAGCAGATCCCAGGTATCATCCGCATGTATCCGAAATAGTTCCGCGCCAAATTGGTAGGTCGTAGATTCGCCGCCTACGTAGAAGTCTCCATTAAATTCTTGCAGGCTCAACGCACGGATGTTAGGAATAGAACTGGTTGAGTAACCCGCATTGATCATGACGTTTGTGAAACTGTAAGGAGGACTTCCCGTGGCAGTTGTCTTCGCGACGATAAATCCGGCTTTACTGCTGAAGGTGGCGTACAAGTAGTTGTTATACACCCCTACTTCGGATACCGCCACACCCGCGGGGCTGACAACGCGGAAATTGTTGTTCCCCAGCTTCGGATCGGTAGCCTCCAGCAGCACGCCTTCATTGCCCAGCGTATTGCACGTGACGACGTAAAACTTTCCATTGTAAACGGCGGTACCGCGGAAGCAGGCATTGCCGAGATTCCCCAGCAAGGTCCCCGGATCTTGTGGGACTGGAGTAAATGTGAGGCCATCGATGCTGCGCAGAATGCGGCCACCGGGGAGCCCAGGATGAAATGTTTTGGAACTGCATCCGGAAACGTACAGGGCCCGGGTGCCGTCGGATTCGGTGAAGACCTGCATGCCGCGAAAACCAATGTCACGGGCAACATACTGGCTGGACGTGCCCGGTATGAGTAAGTCTTGCGGGGATTGGAAGACGCGGTTCCAGATGTTCGTGGCCGGAGACCACGACCAAATCTCGGCCTGCAGCGGCAAGGTGTTCGCGTCTGTTGGACAGGAAACGTCTGGATCGGTAGGAGGGTAAGCGCTGGTACCGATGGTATAGACACAATCGCCGGCCCGCAACGTACCGACATACAACTGGCCGTTAAACCATTCCATGGTCCAAGGCCAGCTGTTTTGGCGGTCCCCAAAACCGTGAGGAGCCGAGAGATTAAAGTTCGACCGAGCCAGCGGAGGAAACTGCTGCGCCGCGGCGTGCGGAAGCCCGGTCACGGCCAGAGACAGTGCCGCAAACCAGGGCGCCTGCATTCTTCGAGCGAACCACTTCGTCGTCACCATTGCCCTCTTTCCGGCAGCGTACTCGGTACAGAAAACTCTCGGCGATCCGTCTCACGTCAAGGGAGGTGCGTAGAGGCTAGAAAGCATCCAGCTACGATAACTCACTGGGCCCTGCATGTTCAGCACCTGAGTGGTTCCGCCGAAAATCTCGATCGTTTGGCTGAACGTTGGAAAACCGCCGAAGGGGAAAATACCAGGCTGATACATGTAGTTACCGTTCGGCAGTCTCTGGGCTGCCCCAAGGGCGAAGGCGAACACACCCAGATCCACATTCTCCAGGAGGGTGGCGGTCTTATTCACCTCATCGATCTGCAATGTCTGTCCCCGGCTGTTAGCGCCCGGTATCACCGTCCGCCGCGTGTTACCGTTGTCGAACAAGGTCAGTATCTGGTTCCCACCATTTTCAAAACCGGCATCGTGCTGATGCGAAAACCAGGGGTACGGATCGCCTGAACTCATGGCAAAGTCTCCGCCCAGGCCCAGGCGCCACAGAATATTCTTTGTGCCGGCGCCGTTTGCGTAATCGATCTTCACCAGCCAGTCCTGATGGCGCACCGAAATCATCAGGCTGCCGTCGAGATGTTGGTAGAAGATGCTGTTCGAGTGAGTCCAATCGTTCGCGATTGCAGCCAGATTCACCGGCGGGCAACCTGGCTGGCCGTTGGCGCAGGTCTCGCCCAGCAATGCCTTGCGGGTGTTGTCCAGATAATCGAAGGAGTTCCAGAACCAGACGACTTGCCAGTTAGTGTCGAGTACTACGATCATGTCACCGATAACGTCGACCGGGCCGGCGCCCTGAACTCCGGGGGGAACTATGCGCTCCACCGATCCGAAAATGGCGGTATTGCCGTTAGGCAGAACAATGGCTTCGTGGTGAATCGCCGTAATGGGGTCTGTGCCCATGGCGAGAAGCTGCTCCGAAATCCGGCTGGCATTTGTCTCCCGGACCGTGTTACCAGCCAGGTCGATCAGGCGCAAAATCTGCGTCAGCGTCTGACTCGGGTTTGACGCACCAACCCCGTTGGCGATCAAGAGCACGGTCCCCTGGGGAAGCAATCTGGTAACAAGCGTATTTTCCCCGGTCGGATTGGCAGCGCCTCTAGGGTAATACCAAATCACGTTCCCGCTTAGATCCGTGGCCACCGGGAAGCTTGGGGCCAGGAAATCGTGAAGAATGGTGGTTTGCGTCGGGTCCGCCTGTGCCGTAGCGGCGACCGGCAGAGTAATCGTCGGAAAGGTAATCCCGGTTGGAAGAGCTCCCGTGGTAAAAGGAAGATTCTTTGGGCCGCTGGTGATATTTGTTCCGGTGGCCACCTGGTAATTTGTATTGTACGTCTGATTCGCTCGCATTCCCGCGAGGTAGAAGTTATTGCTGACCCCAGGGTTACATGCCTTCCAATTGGTTCTGGTAAACGTGCCGGCCGGCTGCCAGAATATGGCGGATATGAAGCTGCCTGCCGGGCAAGGAGGTGCGCTGAACAAAGCTACCAGGGGATGT
>DATLVQ010000591.1:0-13265 GCA_035577325.1 Bryobacteraceae bacterium
AGCCAGGGTAGCCGCTCGTCGCCAGAACTGCCACTTCCGGGTTCCGGCAGAGCAGCTTGCGAATTAATGCTTCACCCGACATTCCCGACAGCGTCATATCCACGATAACGGCCGAATATACGGATGGATCGGCGTTAAATCGCTCCCACGCGGATTCTGCGTTTTGAAATGCAGTGACGGAATGACCCAGCCGGGTCAAGTAAGTCCGCATGCTTTCCAGCAATGCGGACTCGTCGTCGACGACCATAATGTTCGCCATGCCCGACGGCGCAAACGCGCAACAAGTCTACCAGAGTGTGAGCAATTTACCGGGCTGCAGCGCCCGATTCTCTGTTAATTCGATCATCGATCAACACGTATGCGGCGAAATGCATGCCGGCAGACAGAGGACCGCCAGCTCGATCAGCGCTATCAAGCATGTTAGAGCAGGCGTACTATCGCAGTTATGAGGTTTCACACCGAGCACCTGACCTTCCGGACCAAACAACACCGCGAGTACCTCAACATCACGCCGCAAGTGGAAAGCGCGCTCACCAAGAGCGGGATTCACGAGGGCATGATTCTGGTGTCTGCCATGCATATTACGGCCGGCATCTGGGTGAACGACGCCGAAGATGGATTGATCGCCGATATCGATGAATGGCTGGAGAAACTCGCTCCTTTCCGTCAGGATTACCGGCACCATCGCACGGGAGAGACCAACGGCGATTCGCATCTGAAGAGCCTGCTGGTCCATCACCAGGTGATCGTCCCGGTGACCGAGGGAAAGTTGGATTTCGGGCCCTGGCAGCAGATTTATTACGCGGAGTTTGACGGAATGCGTCCCAAACGCGTCATTATCAAAGTGATGGGCGAGTGAGGAACATCACTTGCAGGAGCGCTGCCAAGGAGGCCTCATGCGCCACATCGGTTGGCTATTTTCGTTAGCGGTAATTGCCGCAGCCGCGGACCTTCCGGTCCGCGAGGTGGTGCTTTTTAAGCACGGCGTCGGCTATTTCGCACGGTCCGGCCGCCTGAGCGCGGGTGAATCGGCGCGGCTCGATTTCAAAGCGGACGAGATGAACGACGTCTTGAAATCGCTGACCATCGAGCAAAAGGGAACCGGGAAAATTTCCGGCCTGCGCTACGATTCGAGCGAGCCGCTGGCGAAGAAGCTCGAGGAATTTCCATTCTCGATCGGCAGCAGCCAGCCGCTGAGCGCCATTCTGGATCAATTCAAAGGTGCGCGGGTGGAGCTGAAGTCTGGGTCGGAGACGGTGGCGGGCGAGATCGTCGGCGCGCGGCGGTTGGTGGGCGGCGCGAACCAACCAGCGACCGAGCAGGCCACGTTGCTGCTGGATTCCGGTGAAATCCGCAACATCGACCTCGGCGCCGTCAGTTCGCTAAGGTTCAGCGATCCGAAATTGCAACTGCAATTCAAGGATTATCTTGCCGCATTGTCGCAGTCGCGCTCGAAAGACAAACG
This sequence comes from Bryobacteraceae bacterium, assembly GCA_035577325.1. GTDB lineage: Bacteria > Acidobacteriota > Terriglobia > Bryobacterales > Bryobacteraceae > QHXW01. The sequence continues at coordinate 1,466 of DATLVQ010000591.1, forward strand.
CAGCGTCTATATCGACTCGACCGATTCCGGCGCGCGGGAAATCGCCGCGAGCTACATGATTCCTACGCCGGTGTGGAAATCGAGCTACCGCCTGATCTTCGGCGAAACCGGCCAACCGATACTCGAAGGCTGGGCGATCGTCGATAACACTACAGGTGACGACTGGACGAAAGTGCGGCTCGCGCTGGTATCGGGCCGTCCGATTTCATTTGTGAGCAAGCTCTACGAGCCGAGGTACGTGGGCCGCCCCGAGGCCGAATTACCCGAGGAGGCCGCGCTAATACCGCTAGTGGATACAGGAGCATTGGATGAAGAAAAGTCCACAGAGCGTTCTAGTCGTTTCGTGATGAAAAAAATGCCCCCACCACAACCGATGGCAGCCCCACCTTCGGCCACGCCCAATCGTTCCTTCGCACAACCAAATGCCGGTCTTGCGATGCAAGATCAAATAACCTCCGCCAACGGCGCCCTCAGCTCCATCGCCCAAACCGCTGCCGCCGGCGAACTCGGTGAACTCTTCGAATACCGCATCTCGACTCCCGTCACCATCCGCAAAAGCGAGTCCGCCATGCTGCCGTTTCTGCAAGATAAAATCACCGCGCGCAAGCTGCTCATCTATTCAGATCAATCGTCCGCCCACCCGCTCAACGCCGCCGAGATCACGAACTCGACTGGCAAGACGCTTGACGGCGGCCCCATCACCGTATTCGAAGGGGGCGCTTACGGCGGAGATGCGCTGATGGAAACCGTCAAAACCGGCGACAAGCGGCTGCTGAGCTATGCCGTCGATCTCGGCACCCGCATCACGACCCAGTTCGATTCCAAAGGCGACATCGTGCGCGAGGTTCACATCAAGCGCGGCGTCATCACCACTCGCATGGCCGCGGTCGAGACCCGCACCTATACCATCCGCAACGTGGACCAGAAACCGAAGACTCTGATCATCGAGCATCCCGCGCGCCCCGACTATACGCTGCTCGATCGCAAGCCTACGGAGAAGACCGCGAACGCATATCGCTTCGAAGTGAAGCTGGTCGCGGGTGCAACCGAAAAATTCCCCGTGGTCGAAGAGCGCGTTTACGACAATTCATTTGCCGTCACCAATCTGACGCCCGACGTCCTTATCACGTACATCCAGAACAAGAACTTGAACGATACCGCCCGCAAACAGCTGGGCGAGATCGTGAATCGCAAACAGCAGATCGCCGGCAACTCCGCCGAACATCAGCGCGTCGAGGCGCAGATCAATAACGTCGTCCGCGATCAGGAGCGCATCCGACAGAACATCAACAGCCTCAACCACGTGAGCGGCCAGCAGGAACAAGTGCAGAAATATGCGAGCCAGTTGGCCGGCCAGGAGGCACAGCTCGCCAAGTTGCGCGATCAACAATCCGAACTCGAGCGCAAGAACGCCGCGCTACAATCGGAGCTGAATTCGCTGATCGAGAAAATGGACTTTTGAAGCTCGCCCTCATCGGATACGGCAACGTCGGCCGGGCGCTCGCCGCGCTGATTCGCCCCAAGCGGGCGGAATTTCCGTTCCAGATCACCGGCGTCCACACTGCGCGCCACGGCACGGCAGTCGATCCCGGCGGTCTCGCCACCGAGCCGGCTTTCGGCCCCGCAGCGGCATCGGTGGAAGCTTTTCTCGACCTCGCCCGCGCCGACGTAGCGGTAGAGCTCACCACGCTCAACCCCATTACCGGCCAGCCGGCCATCGATCATATTCGCGCGGCTTTTGCGCGGGGCATGCACGCGGTCACGGCCAATAAGGGCCCCATCGCTCACGCTTACGCGGATTTGCGCGAAGAAGCCGAGCGGCGCAAGTTGATTTTCCGCTTCGAGGCCACGGTGATGGACGGTGCGCCCGTCTTCAACCAGGTCCGTAACAATCTGCCTGGCGTGACCGTGCTGGGATTCACTGGCGTTCTGAATTCCACATCAAAAATCGTGGTTGAGGCCATGGAGCAAGGCGGCACATTCGAGGAGGGGCTCGATGCCGCGCGCCGCATGGGCATTGCGGAAGCCGATGCGAGCTACGACGTGGAAGGCTGGGACTCCGCCGCCAAAACCGCCGCCCTCGCCAATGTCCTGATGGACGCGCGCACGAATCCGCAGTTCATTTCCACCCGCGGCATCACGCGCCTGACGCCGGAACGCGTCCGCGCATTCAAGCAGGAGGGCAAAACCGTGCGCCTGGTGAGTCGCGCCAAACGCGCGAACGGCGGCCTATCGCTTCGTGTGCGCGCCGAGGTACTGGGTCAGACGGACATCTTAGCGTGCGTCCAGGGAACATCGAACGTGCTTCTGCTTCACACCGATCTGATGGGTACCATCGGTACAGTTTCGATTTCGCCGGCCGTTGAGCAGACCGCGTACGGCGTCTTCATCGATCTGGTGGACGTGTGGCGCGCGGTACGCGAATGAGCAGGTAGAATAGCCATTCCACCGTGAAGCTCCTCACTTTCGTTTATCAAGGCCAGACCCACGCCGGCATACTGACACGCGAGGGCGTTGCGCCCGTACCGGAAATCAACACGAAGCATGGGACACGCGTCCCCAACGATCTGCTCGAGATCATCCGCGCGGGCACGGACCAAATCGAAACGGCCGGCGTTCGCATACTGCCACTCACCGAAATTACTCCGCGGCTTCCCTACCCTGTACCGCCCAAGATCTGGTGCATTGGTCTCAACTATCGTTCGCACGCCGAAGACATCCAAGCCGTCCAGCCCGAAGAGCCGGGCAGTTTCATGAAGCCGGCGTCCTGCATGTTTCAGCCGGCCGGGGAAATCGAGCTCCCGCCACCCGAACTTTCGAACGACGTGGATGCGGAGGGCGAGCTGGGCGTGATCATCGGCAAGACCTGCCGTTTCGTGCCGCAGGACCACGTACGGGATGTGATCTTCGGCTACACAACTACGCTCGATCTCACCGCGCTCGACGTGCTGCGCAAGAATCCGCGCTATCTCACGCGCGCCAAGAGCTTCGATACGTTCTTCAGCTTCGGTCCGGTAATCGTCACCGCGGATGAAATCGCCGATGTAGACGCGCTCGAAGTCATCACCGAGCACAACGGCGCCGTCTGCTCGCGCGACTTCGTACGCAACATGCGCGCGCGCCCCTTCGAGCTGGTGCGCTTTCACAGCGACTACATGACGCTGCATCCCGGCGACTTGATTTCCACTGGCTGCCCCAAAGGCGCCCGCATCCAGGCAGGCGACCGTGTTCGCGCGCGCATTGACGGCGTGGGCACGCTCGAAGCCCGCGTTACGGCAAGCCGCAGGAGATGTTAGACTGAGCGTGTGGCTGGGTTGAAGCGGTTTATACTTTGGGATTATCCAAGGGCGTCGTGGCAGTACGACGTGATGGTGGGTGTAATCCTGGCGTTCATATTTCTGACGCCCCGTAGCTGGTTTCGGGACCAGCCGCGCACGCCGCAGGCCAGCCTGGTGGCGCTGCTTGGCGCGGGCCACGGCAACAGCGTGTTCTGGATCGAGCCCGAGCTGATGGCCGGCGTGCCGGAAGATCAGCGCCTGGCGAAATTACCCGGCATCCTCAAGAGCCGCACTGGAAAGACGTATGCCATCAGCCGGCTCGAGCCGGTTGTCGATTCTGAAGGCGAGGTCAAAGGCTATATGGCGTTCGCCAAGCCTTAGCACTCGCCTGTACCCATCCGAAACCGGATAACGTCCTATTTGGGGGATCCTTATGCGCCTGCGAATGGCCATTGTGCTGGTCTTCACCACCATGCAGCTTAGCCTGCCGGCCACTAGAGAATCGCTCGAAACGGTTCTGGATCGCATGGATCGCGCCGCCGCTTCGTTTAAGGCACTCTCGGCTGACGTGAAGTCGGTGCAGCATACCGCGGTCATCAATGAAGACAATACGGATATTGGCCGGATGCTGCTGAAGCGTTCGAAACATGACATGCGCATGCTGATCGAATTGACACAGCCGGACGTCAAGTCGGTCGCGATCCAGGGGCACAAAGTCGAAATCTACTACCCCAAGCGTAACGCGATAGAGGAATACGACATCGGCGAGCGCCGAGAATTGGTCAATCAGTTTCTACTGATCGGTTTTGGAACGTCGGGCAAGGAACTCAGCTCCGCCCACAATATAACGCTGCTGGGCTCCGACACCGTCGATGGTCAGGCGACCACGCATTTAGAGTTAGTGCCGAAATCCACTGAGGTTCTAAAAAATCTGAAGAAGCTCGAACTTTGGATTCCCGAATCCGAAGGTTATCCTATCCAACAAAAGTTCTACCTGGCTGGCGGAGACTACAAACTGGTTACTTACACTAACGTAAAGGTGAATCCTTCGTTCACCGATGCGGATCTAAAGTTGCGTGTGCCGAAAGACGCCAAGAAGGTCTCCCCCCAAAAGCAATCCTGACTTTGTAACGCATGCCCACATCGGAAACTAAATCCCGACTGCAATTTTTGGATTGGCTGCGCGGTTTCGGCGCGGTGATCATGCTGCAAGGGCACACGTATCACTCCCTGCTGCGCGACGACCTGCGGAAATCCAGCACTTTCATTCTGTCCGATTTTCTGGGCGGAATGCCCTCGGCGGTGTTTCTGTTTCTCAGCGGCGTGACCCTGGCGTTTCTCATGGACAGCCACGAGCGGAAAAACTCGCCCGCCAGGACGAGGGTGTTGGCTTCGCTGCGGCGCGCCGGTTATATTCTGGCGCTGGCATTTCTGGTGCGCTTTCAACTGTGGCTGTTCGGTTGGCCCGGTACGGCCTGGACCGATCTGTTGCGCGTGGACGTACTGAACTGCATGGGTCTGGCGCTGGCCGTAATGTCCGTAATGGCGGTCTTCCGAACGGCCGATCGCGTGCGCCTCTGCGCGATTCTCGGCGTGGCGATCGCGGCGGCATCGCCGTTGGTATCTCAGCTCGATTGGTCGCGCATGCCGGCAGTCGTCACCAGCTACATCGCGCCGGATTACGTGTCGTTCGGATTTTTCCCGTGGGCCGCATTCGTCGCGTTCGGCTTGAGCGTGGGAAGCCTGATTCGCGTCGTCACGCGTGAAGAGCTGGAGCGCGCTATGCAATGGGCGGCGCTCGCCGGGTGCGCGCTGATCGTCGGATCGCAGCAACTGGCCAATCTGCCGTCGCCGTACGCGAAGTCGGAGTTCTGGCTAAACAGCCCGCTCATGACTTTGATCAAGGTGGGCGTCATCCTGCTGCTCATGGCTTTCGCATTTCTTTGGACCAAGCACACGGCGGACCGGTGGAGCTGGGTACGTCAGCTGGGCACGACTTCGCTGCTCGTTTACTGGGTGCACATCGAGCTGCTCTACGGCCGCTGGCTCAGCTCGTGGCATTCCGGCCTCACTATTGAGGAGTGCACCGTGATTGCCATCATTGTGATCGTTTCGATGGTGCTGCTCTCCGCAATATGGACGCATCACAAGCGGTGGGGAGAATTCCTCAGCTCTTTGCGGCCGCAGCCTGAGCCGGAGCGAGTTTCGGGAGACTGATCGAACGCCCTACTTTTTCTGCGATGAACGTACGATGATGTGAAGCGCGCGGTCGCCCTGTTCTTCGCGTGTGTACCGCACGGTAACCCGGGCCTTCACGCGCAGCTTGCCTTCTACCCGCGTTTCCGGCGTAACGAGAAACGTGCGCGTCTCCGAGCTCTTACCCAGCACAGTTTTGAACACTGTGATTCTGTCTTCGGCCAGAGTGGTCACAACACCGGAAAAAAATTCGCTGCGTGGCTGCTCGGAGGGGGCGTTGTCCTGCGCCAGAACAGGAACAAAAGCGACCGGAGAGAGCAGGAGTAGGAGCATTCCGGTCAGGACACGATGCACCTTAACAGCTTAAGCCAAGCAGATGAACCGGCGCTAAAACAACAATTAAGTTTCTTTCATCCCCGACCCTACGGCGATATCCGCAATTTCGGCCGACTGGCTTGGGGGCGGCGCCACCGGCAGCGATACGACGAAGCGGCTGCCTTTGCCCGGCGTGCTGTCAACGCGCACCGTTCCATCGTGAGCTTTGGCAATCCAGGCTACGAAGCTGAGACCCAGGCCCAAACCGCGCTCCGGGCCTGAGGCGTCGTGTCCCGGCACACGATAGAAACGGTCGAAAATGTGCGGCAGATGATCCGGCGCAATGCCGCGGCCGGTGTCTTCAACCACCAGTTCTACGTCCTCGACCTCATTTCGCAGGCTCACCCGCACTTCGCCGCCGGGGGGCGTGAATTTCATGGCGTTCGACAGAAGGTTGGAGATCATGCGCTCGATTTGGATGCGGTCGACTTCGGCCCAGCTTTCCCGAGGCAAATCTGCTGTCAACCGCAGCCGCGCTTCTTCGTATGGAATCTGGAACTGATCGACAACATCCGCCACCAGCTCACAAAGGTCCAATCGCGACTTCTGCAGCGCGAGCTGACCGGATTCTGCCTGGGAAAGTAGCAACAGCGCCCGCACAATCTGCGAAAGCCGTTCGATGTCCTGCAAGGAGTTGAGCATTGCCTCGCGATATTGATCGGTGGTGGAGGCGGTGAACAGCGCCACCTCGAGCTGGCCACGAATGGCGGTGATAGGCGTGCGAAGCTCGTGCGAAACGTCGGTCGAAAATTGCCGCATCTGGTTGAACGAACTCTCAAGCCGCGTAATCATGCGGTTAAAGGTAACGATCAGGTAGTCCAGCTCGTCGCCGGCCCCGCGCGAGGGGATGCGCAGGCTGAGGTTCGAACCGGAGATCCGGTTCGCAGCTTGCGCCACTTCGAGTACCGGCGTCAGCGCGCGCGCCGCCAGGAACCAGCCCAGCAGGCACCCGCTCACAACAACCAGCGGAATGAGGCCGATGTACGTCCAGGTGAACTGCTCCAGAATCAGGTGATTGTCGGCAAGGCTTCGACCGATGGCCAGAAAATATTGTTTGTTGTGGTCTTCGTCATAAATCGCCCCCGAATGGATCAGAAATGCAACGCCTTTATCGTTTTTGCGCGTTTTCCAGCCAGGCAGGGGCGCGCGCATCACAGCCGCGATATCCGCCGGCGAATCGGGACCAATAGCCTTGTAAGTTTCGGACATCTGAAGGACATTCCCCTGCGCGTCGGCGAGCACATACACACGCTGGATACGGCTCACCATCAGGCTCTCATCCGGATCGTAGTGATCGAAGTACCACGTGGGCACGCCTTTTTCGATTCGCAGGTACCCTTTGGCGGCAGCCCATTCCTGCTGCAGCCCGTCACGGATCTGCGCATCCAGGCTCGTCGCCAGCTTCTGCCTGAAAATCGCCCCGACCACGATCAGCATCAGGCAGAAGAACAACGTGTAGCCCAACGTCAGGCGAAAACGCAGCGAACGCGTGATGCGGCGGAAGTTGCGAACACTCGACAATTTACACCTGCCGTTCGGCCGCCGGCTCCTCGGGAGGAGGCGCCGTAGCGGGCTTGTCCGGCGCTTCGATCATATAGCCGATGCCGCGGACGGTTTGAATCAGCTTCAACGGAAAGCGGTCATCGATCTTACTGCGCAGGTGGCGGATATAGACGTCCACGATGTTGGTCAGCCCGTCGTAATCCATGTCCCAGACGTGCTCGACAATCATGGTCCGGCTGAGCGGGCGACCCTTATTGCGCATCATATATTCGAGGATGCCGAATTCCTTGGGCGCCAAGTCGATGGGCTCCGCCGCGCGCGTGACCTTACGGCGCACGCAATCGAGGGTCAGGTCGGCCACCTGCAGCTTTTCAGGTGCCGGCTGGCCGCGGCGCAGCAATGCCCTCACCCTGGCCAGTAACTCGACAAAAGCAAACGGTTTAACGAGATAATCGTCGGCTCCATGCTCCAGACCTTTGACCCGATCGTCCACCTGTCCCCGTGCGCTCAAAATCAGCACCGGCGGTCCTACCTTGCGGCTGCGGATGCGCTCCAACACCTTCAGCCCATCCATGTCGGGCAGCATGAGGTCGAGGATCACAAGGTCATAATCCGTTGCGTGGATAAATTCAATTGCCGTCGTGCCATCCGGCGCGGTATCGACCGCGTAGCCGGCGCCTTGCAGACCGCGGGTGAGGAAATCGGCAATTCGCTTTTCGTCTTCGACTACCAGGATGCGCATCTGCTTTATTTTACGCTTAGTCGGGGCTGGCAGTTACCGAAGATAGCCGGGTGTTCGATGGAACGCATGGTAGACTGATTTCGGCCAGTGGCTCGCCAAAAGTCGCTGACGGCACGTACATCGCCAGACGATTCCCCCGCGGGCGAAAGCGACGGCCAATTCTTCCGATTCCCCGATTAAATGCCAGGACCCGCACCCTGCCGCGATGAAGCGCGGCCAGCCGTGGCGGTGGGTGTCCGCGCGAAAGGACTATTCGAATGACGAAACACCCCGACGTTCACACGCCTTGGAGAGCGTGGTCTGAAGAGCAGATCCTCCATGTAGCGGTGGCCTACAGCAACCCCGTGCGGTGGGCTTCGAGACGTGTGCTGATGAACGATTTCCGCGAGCATATGCGCGCCAGCGCCAATGTCGTGCTGCACGTCGGCGAGCTCGCTTATGGCGACCGGCCGTTCGAGGTCACCGGTGACGACCCGAATGATCTGCAGCTCCGGACCTCGCACGAACTGTGGCATAAGGAGAACCTGCTTAACCTGATCGTGCAGCGGTTCCCGCCGGACTGGCGTTATGGCGCCGTGATCGACGGCGACTTCCACATGACACGGCGCGACTGGGCGCTCGAAGCCGTTCACCAGCTTCAGCACTACGATTTCGTTCAACTCTTCTCCAGTTACTCGGACTTGTCTGCTGAGCATCGGCCGTTCCGCGTCATGCCCAGCTTCGCGTTCAACTACGTGAAAGGCGCAAGCGGCGCGGATTATCGAAAGACGATGCGCGCCGCCGCGGGAGCCCCTTATGCCTACTGCGGCGCACATGCGAAGGCGGGGGGCAAGCCAGCGGTGTGGCCCATCGGGGCGACAGGTGGTGCCTGGGCCTTCCGGCACCCTGCGTTCGACGCGGTGGGTGGCCTCCTGGATACCTGCATCCTTGGTTCGGCGGACTGGCATATGGCGTTCGGCCTGGCGGGCGCGGTGGACGCCGCTGCGGAATTGCAATATTGCAGCGGTCCCTATGTGGACGCGGTGCTGCGGTGGCAGGCGCGCGCCGCAACGCTGAAACAGAACATCGGATGTGTCGATAATCACGCCATCCATTACTTCCACGGCTCGAAGCTGGCGCGAGCCTACGGCAGCCGCTGGAGGATCTTGCTGGATAACCAGTACGATCCACGCACGGACGTATCGCGGGACTGGCAGGGCGTTTTACAACTGACCGGGAACAAGCCGCGCCTGCGCGATCAGATTCGTGCTTATTTCCGCGACCGGAATGAGGACTCGCCGGAACTCTCGGCACAGGAAAGACACATCGTCTGAACGGTTGCGGTGGTCATTTCCGTTCCTCGTGGCAGGATGTGCAAGCAAGAGTAGCTTTGTTGACGCGATGGCAGTTCATGCAGCCGGTCATGGAGATGTCCGCTTCGCGGGCCAGACGGTCACGTTCGGCCACGGGACCGTGGCATGCTTCGCAAGCCGCACCGGCATCCAGGTGCGCTTTGTGGCTGAACTCGACATAGCTGGGGATCTGGTAGACGCGGACCCACGGCACCGGACGGCCGGCGCGTGCAAACGCCGCTAGTTTCTGAATGGAGGGACTCTCTTTCTTGATCGAAACATGGCACGCCATGCATTTTGACGCTTCCGGAATCCCAGCCATTTCGCCGGGATCGGGCATGGTGTGGCACTCTTTGCACTTGAGTCCGAGGGCCAGATGCTGCTTGTGGCTGTACGGAATCGGCTGGAGCGGGGCATCCGCCGCGGCGAATAACAACACACAGGGCAGGAAGATCACAGGTGCCTGACGCCCGGCCAGGAGTGCATGCTGCAACTCATATGGCCCTCGCGCGCATTTGCTCGGCCAGATATTCCGACGACCGCATGGCCAGCGCGAGAATCGTCAGCGTGGGATTCTGGGAACCACCCGACGTGAAAGCGCTGCCATCCATCACGAAAAGATTTTTCACGTCGTGGCACTGATTGAATGAATTAAGCACTGATGTTTTGGGATCGCTGCCCATGCGGCACGTGCCGAGCTCATGAATACTCTCGCCGGGCGGGACCATTTCCCAGTGCTTGGCGACGACTTCGAAGCCCGCGCCACGGCAAAGCTCTTCCGCAACGTGCATGGAGTCTTTGGCCATGTCGAATTCGTTATCCGTGTATTTCTGCTGGATGTGCAGAACCGGGATTCCCCAGGCGTCCTTGACATCCCGATTGACGCGCACGTGGTGCTCGAAACGCGGCAGCACCGTGCCCATGGCGGTCATACTGAAACCTGCGCCGCTGACTTCCGCAAGCTGCTTCTGGAGCGCCTCGCCGTAAAGCGGAAAGTAACGGGGATTGGGGGTACCTCCGGAACCGAAGTCGTACGCATATCCGCGAATGAAGTTTTTCTCGCGTCCGGCAAGGTTGCGGAAGCGCGGGATATATCCGCCACCGCCCATGAGTCCTCGGCCCGCGCGGCCCGCTTTCGCCTCAGGGACCACACAAGTAATCACGTCCTTCACATAAAACTGATCGAAAAGATAATGGCCCAGCGCCCCGCTCGAATTCGCCAAACCCGAATTCAAAAGGATGCGCGTGCTTTCGAGGCACGACGCGCCTACCACCACAACGCGCGCACCGGCATGGTATTCGCGTCGCGTGCGCCGGTCGACGAAATGCGCGCCGTTGGCTAGATCGGTGTTGCGATCCGTGGTAATTTCGCGCACCACGGAGTTGGGGACGATGGTGAGATTGCCGGTGGCGAGCGCATCCGGCAGCAACAGGTTCACGGAGCTGGCAAATTGTCCGGTAGCCTCGCGGGACTTCGTGGTGGGCACGTTCATACGCTTGGCCGACGCGATGAAGCGGCGCACGCAGCCGCTATCTGGCGAGTCATCCGCGATGAAGATCCCGTCCGGGATCTGCGCAAACCCTTCACGGCGTCCCGCGACGCGAAACAGCGGCTCGACGCGGTCATAATACGGCGCGAGATCCTTATAGCTGATTGGCCAGTTGTCGCCGAAGCCGTCGTGGTCTTTGCATTTGAATTCGTAATCGCTCATGCGCCATGAGGCCCGGCCCCACATCAGCGTCTTGCCGCCCACCAGACGTATGCGCACCCAATAATACGGATCTTCGGGATCGTAGGTGTACGGATGCTGCTTCTCGTCCGCCCAGACATTGGCGTTGAACTCGTCGGCCTGCGTGACATGCGGAAACCGGCCGGGACGTCCAAAGCCGCGATAAGGCAGCTCGTAGACGTGCTTAAGCGCGCGGTCGCGGGCGAAATCGACGGCCGGTCCCGCGTCGAGCATCAGACATTTGATGCCCTTCTGAGTCAGGATGTAGGCCGCCATGCCGCCGGACGCGCCCGAGCCGATGATGAGGACGTCGTATTCCCGTTTCATCTTTTTTTACTCGATCGGATACCAGTACATGCCAAGCCCGCTCGCCCGGCGGCTGCGCTTGGCGCGCGCTTCCGACCACGGGCGCGAGTTCATGGTCGCGTGCATGACATCCATCTTCGCGGCCGCCAGAAACTGGGCAAGCGCATCGGCGGGCGCGATGTTGGTCCAGGCCGCGTGCAGCGGCGCGAGCAGCGTGTCGATTTGGGCCGGCGTCAGCTCCGCGAAGGCTTTCCGGTAGCGGCTGTGCGCGTCGGCGTTGAGCCTGTCGAGGCCATCGCGATACTGCGCCTGGCGGTCAGCCGGTGACGCGGAAATTAA
>DATLVQ010000592.1:0-14623 GCA_035577325.1 Bryobacteraceae bacterium
CTGCCAATTGCGCGGATGCCGTGGCGACTGCGGTATCGCGCGAGGCCTCCGCCGTTGCCACATCGGCATCGCGCTTGATGCGCGCCACATCAGGCTTGCCCATGTTAGTAATGTATTCGTTCTTGTCGCGGACTTCCTTGATGGTGAACGAAATCACCTCCAGCCCCATCTTGTTCATGTCGGCGGCGCAGGTGGAGCGCATGCGGTCTCCCACCATCTCCGGCTGCTTGACGATCTCTTCGACCGTCAACTGGCCGATAATCCCCCGCAGGTGGCCTTCCATCACCAGACGGATCAGGCCTTCGCGCTCCTGATCGGTCTTGGTGAGAAACTGCTCGGCCGCCGTCTGGATGGACTCCGGGTCGCTCTTCACCTTGATCTGGGCCACGGCTTCTACCGTCACCGCCACTCCTTGCTTGGTGTACAGATCCTGTTGCGGCGCGACGTCGAACGACATCAGCTCGAGCGACAGCCCACGGCAGCTCTCGATCATCGGGAAGATCACAGTGCCCCGGCCTTTCACGATGCGCGTGCCGCGGAAGCCGTAGACCACTAGCGCCTCATGCGGCCCCGCTTTCCGAAACAGCTTGGCGAACATGCTCATCAGAAAAATCACGCTGAGCACCAGCAAACCTGCGATTACCCAAACACCGGCTGTAATGTGCATAGAAGTCTCTCCTGTGGCAGGCGCTCACGCCTGCGCGTTCTTTTCCTTATCCGTCGAATCTTCCGCGGCGCCGGTCAATTCCGTCCAGCGCCGGACGTACCCAATCCCTTTTTCGTAACGCGTCACCACCACTTCGGTGTTCCTGGGAATATCGCTCCCGTCTTCGCTTCGTACCGCCGCGCTGCGACGCGCGCCTTCCTGTGAAAAAATCATTTCGCCGGTACCGCCCGGCCGGATACGGCTGCTCACTCGGCCCAGCACGCCGACCATGCGGTAATCCGCCGGATCGAGGGGCTTTTCATGCGCGACCAGCTTGGCCACAAACCAGAACACAAGCGCCGCGCCCGCCACGCCGCTCGCCACCGATGCGCCGAGCGCGGTGATGAACCACAGCGCCGAGTACTCGGTCAGTACATAACCCGTCCCGCCGAACCATGCGAGAAATGCCACCATCGTGCCGAAGTTGAGGATGGACACGCCCGACCGACCACCGCCATGCGCATGACTAACGTGGACGTGAGGCACGCCGTGGTGCATGTCCAGATGCGGCAGATGCACGTGCAGGCTGCCGGCCACCACTGACAGCAGGCTCAGAATAAATCCCACGAGAAAGCAAATCAGATAAAAGTTGGCCCATGTCATAACAATGGCCTCCCGTTTCGGCGCGGTTTTAACACCTCAGACAGCCGTTCAACCAGTTCCGGCGTTTCCAAAATCCCGTCCAGCAGCACCAGGCACTTGCGCGAGTCCGCATGGCGCGCCAGGTGCAGCAACGCCTGGCTGACTTCAGGGTCGCGCCGGAACCGCTCCGCGCCCTCGATCAGCCACAAGTCCAGCTTGTCTTCAAGCGCGCCAACATCGGAGATCAGCTCGGTCTGAAATCCTTCCGGATCGTCCACCAGATAGCCGGGATGCACCTTGAAGAACTTCGCCAGCAGCATGCGCGTGGCATTGGTCAGGTGCGGCCTGGCGCCGCTCTCGATCTGCGAGAGATACGACTGGCTGATGGGCTTGCGCTGCTCCTTCTTAATGGCATTCACGACCTCCTGCTGCGTCATCTCGCGATCAAGCCCGCGCAAGGCGCCTTCCATCTCCCGCAAATAGCGGATTTTCTCTCCCAATCTCATAATCGCAATATGCTATATTTATATAGCAAATTGCAATAAATATGCAAGGATTATATCTAGCTGTTTTTTCAGTGTTTTGCGAAAAGCAAGAGTTCGAAGTAAGCCGCCAAAGAACGAGGTCGGCTATTTCGCCGGCGCACTAGCCAGCCGGTAGAGGAGATCGCGGACGCGCAAGAACCATTCGCTATCCAGGTTGCCCAAGATAAGCGGCGATTGGCACCAGCGGGCGCGATCACCCAAGCCAATGCGACGAAGGATCACCGCGCGCAAATCCCCCTGTGATGCACCGAGCGAGCGCGCCAATCCCATTTCCTGCAATGCGTTACGGTGAATGAGCCGGCGCGCGCTCAGCCGCTCGTCGCGGCCGGTTTCGCGGGCGTTGCATAGGAAATTGCGGAACGGACCCAATACGGACGCATCGGCGCGCGCAGTGACGGGCGGCAGGGCCGCGTGATGATCAAGCACCGCTGGCGCGACCGCCGGCAGCACACGGACCTCCATGGGATACATCACCCACCCCTGCCCGATCTTCATGAGCACTTCCAGGCGCACCCGCTGGACCGGGGCGTCGGCCGGCACCCAGAGATCGAGCCAGTAACTCAGCGTGTTCTGCTTCGGAATCGGCGAAGGCAGGTAGGGCAGCGCGCCGAACGCCGGCGTTTTGGCGGGCTCGAGCGCATCGGGAATCCAGCCCGCGCCGGTTTTAACGTACAACTCTTCGTAGAGCGAAATGTGAAAGATGTCCGGCGGATTCGTTTGTACGAAGAGAAAAAAGGGCGTGCGCTCCGGCACGGTCGCGGCGATTTGAAACGACGCGAACGCGTTGCGCGCAACCCCGGGCGACAGGATTTCGCGCGGCTGCGGCGTGCGGTCGGCGGCCACGACGTCGCCGAACGGATCGACGCGCTGAAATTCAGAAAGGACACGCAGCGATTGGGCAAGCACGGGTCCGGCCAGCAGGAGGAGAACTGCGGCGCGGCTGACGTTCACCGGCCCATCCCGCCGGCCGGCCGGACAATCCGGAGCCCCGTGCGTATCCTAAGGCGCGTTGAACTGCGTAAATCCCTGATAGACCCAGACTCCCGCGATCACCACCGCCAGAGCGGCAGAGGTCCAACCGAATCCCTTGGTGTACGGAGTTACGCGGTCAATCTTTTGACGAATCTCCGTCTGTTCGGCTTCAAGAAGCGACTCGTGCGGATTGAGGAACAGCTGATCATCCTCGCGCAGCGAAAACAGGGAACGGTAGATCATCAGAATAACAAAAACGGTGGTCACCGCTCCCCACGCGAACAGCATCCACATAAACGGAGAAATACCGGACATAGGTTTTCCTCCCTTTCTAACTGTTTTATGTAGTGAAAAACGGAGCCGGAGTCAAGGGGGTAGCGGGCTTGTGCGGTACTTCGTTTACGCCAGCAGCTTCTTGACTACTTCGCCGCTCACGTCGGTCAGGCGGAAGTGGCGGCCCTGGAATTTGTACGTCAAGCGCTTGTGATCCACGCCCAGGCGGTTGAGAATCGTCGCTTGCAGGTCGTGGATGTGGACCGGGTCGGACACGATGTTGTAGCAGTAGTCGTCAGTCTCACCGAGAACGGTGCCGGGTTTGACGCCACCGCCGGCCATCCACATGGTGAAGCAGCGCGGATGGTGGTCACGGCCGTAATTCGTCTCCATCAGCTTGCCCTGGCAATAAACTGTGCGTCCGAATTCCCCGCCCCAGATGACGAGAGTGTCTTCGAGCAGGCCGCGCTGCTTCAGATCCTGAATAAGCGCGGCGGACGGCTGGTCCACGCTCTTGGCTTGCAGCGCGAGGTCGCGCGGCAGATCGTTATGCTGATCCCAGCCGCGCTTATAAATCTGGATGAAGCGCACGTTGCGCTCGGCCAGCCGGCGGGCCAGCAGGCACTGCCACGCGTACGTGCCGGGCTTGCGGGAGTCCGGGCCGTAGAGCTCAAAAATGTGATCGGGCTCCTTCGAGAGATCCACCAGCTCGGGCACCGACGTTTGCATGCGGAACGCCATCTCGTACTGCTGGATGCGCGTCTCGATTTCCGGATCGCCGTATGCTTCGGCGTGCATGCCGTTCAATTTCGCCAGGCCGTCCAGCATGCGGCGGCGCGTTCCCTTATCGACCCCAGGAGGATCGGAAAGATACAGCACCGGGTCGCTGCCGCCGCGGAACGTTACGCCCTGATATTTCGAGGGCAGGAATCCGGGGCCCCAGAGGCGCGAAAACAGCGGCTGATCCACATTCAAGGCACTGGACTGCGACACCATAACTACGAACGACGGCAGATTCTGATTCTCGCTGCCCAGTCCGTAGCTGACCCACGCGCCCATGCTGGGGCGGCCGGGCTGCTGGCTGCCGCTCTGGATGAAGGTGATGGCCGGGTCGTGATTGATGGCATCGGTATGCATCGTCTTGACGATGGCGAGATCGTCGACGACGCCGGCGGTGTGCGGCAGCAGCTCACTTAACCAAGCGCCCGACTGCCCGTGTTGCTGGAACTTGAAAATGGAGGGCGCTACAGGCAGCGTCGCCTGGCCAGAGGTCATGCCGGTGATGCGCTGTCCCATGCGGATCGAACCCGGTAAGTCTTGTCCGCGGTTTTTTTCGAGCTGCGGCTTGTAGTCGAACAAATCCATCTGCGCGGGGCCGCCGGACTGGTGCAGAAAGATCACGCGCTTGGCCGTGGGCGGGAAGTGCGGCAGCCCAGGCAAGCCGCCGGTCCTGGGGTTGACATCCATGGGGGCCGCGAAGAGCGTGGGGTTGAGCAACGACGCGAGAGCCGCCGTCCCGATGCCCGTACTGCCCAGGCCGAAAAAGTGGCGCCGCGTGACAGCCAGCCGGTATTCGTCATCAAAATGCATGGCCTTCATTCCCTCGTAATCGTTTCGTCCAGGTTCAGCAGGGTGCTCGCCACCGTGGTCCAGGCGGCCAGTTCGGTGGGATCGACCGCCGCATCCATCTTCGACTCACCTACGTTATCGAGCTTCAGCGCGGCGCCCTTATGCTGCTGGTAGTTCAAGAGCTCGGCGCGTCCCATATCGCGGAGCACCTGCACCTCTTTTGGTTGCGGATCGCGCGAGGTGGCCAGGCGGAAGCCGTAACGGATGCGTCTGACGGGATCCGGTCCACCCTCGCGGATCATTCGTTGCGCCAGCGCGCGCGCCGCTTCCACATAGGTGGGATCGTTCATCAAGGCCAGCGCTTGCAACGGGGTATTTGTTACAGCGCGTCGGGCCGTACACTTCTCGCGATCGGGCGCATCGAAGGTGATCAGTGACGGCGGCGGGCTGGTGCGTTTCCAGAACGAGTACATGCTGCGGCGGTAGAGATCGCCGCCATGACTGGGCGTGTAGGTCTGCGCGGAGTAAACATCGCCATACGCAATTTCCTCCCATAACCCCTTCGGCTGGTATGGAAAAACGCTGGGACCGCCGAGCTTCTCGACCAAAAGACCGCTCGCGGCGAGGGCGTTGTCTCGCACCATTTCGGCCGGCAGCCGGTAACGCGGGCCTCGGGCCAGCAGCCGGTTCTCCGGATCGCGCTCGTGTAGTTCCGGCGTTACGCGAGAGGACTGGCGGTACGTTGCGGACGTGACCATCAGCCGCTGCATGGCCTTAACGTCCCAGTGTGTGCGGATGAACTCGGTCGCCAACCAGTCGAGCAGTTGGGGATGGCTGGGCGGATCGCCTTGGGAGCCGAAATCTTCAGCCGTTTTCACGATGCCGGTGCCGAAATGCAGTTGCCAATAGCGGTTCACCGCAACGCGCGCCGTCAGCGGGTGCCCGGGATCGACCAGCCATTTCGCCAGGCCGAGACGGTTGGCTGGAAGATCTTTCGAGAGCGCTGGCAGAACGGACGGCACGCCGGGCGTGACCACTTCGCCGCGATTACGGTAATCGCCGCGACCCAGCACTGCTGTCTCGCGCGGCTCGTCCATTTCCTGCATCACCATGGTGGTAGGGACGACCCATTCCAGTTCCTCCTTTTCACGGCGCAGATGTTTCAGTTCAGCCCATGACTTGCTGATCTCGGCGGACACTCCGTGAGTCAGGAAGTAATCGCGCAGAGCCTCTTTTTGCGCGCGTGAGCGCATGCCCAGAATCGTCGCCAGCGTAGCGCGCGCCGGTTGATGCAGAGCCAGCTGTTCGATCTCCGCGCCGGACAGAGCGCGGCCGTAAAAACGAAGATCATCGAGCGAGCCGCGATAGGGCTTGCCGAGCCCTGGGTCGCCGATCGAGAGCGTCGCGTCGGAGCGAATCGAACCGGTGAGATGATCTTTCAGAGTCTCGATCTCGGCTTTTTTCCCGTTCAGATAAAGCTGAATGCCCGCAGCGCTGCCGGAGCCATCGTAGTCGATGGCCACGTGATGCCATTCGCCAAGAATGAGTGGTTCGCGCGTGCGCACCTGCACGGCGTTATCGGGCCAGTGATGAATCAGGCGGAGGTAGAGCCGCGATCCGCGCTCGAGGTGCGGCAAGACTTGCGAATCTTCGAATGCCAGCTCATAGCCCTGCCGGTTGGCCTTATCGAGCTTTTGCAGCACAGGCATCTCTTTGCTGCCGCCTGGCCTGAGCCACAGGGCCAGCGAGAACGGCTCGGAGCGATCGAAATCCGCCGTATTGCCCCAATCGACGAACGTTTCGCCGTCAAAATCCGCCGCGCGGCCCGCGGGTCCCGCGGAATACGTCAGGTCGCCATGCAGCACGGAGCCATGCCGATAATGCCCTGACGTGTCGGCCACGCTCCCATCCATCTCGTAATGCGCCAGGAGGCCGTCGCGCGGCGGCGCGGGGATGGTTGACAGAGCGGTCTTCTCCCACGCAGTCTGCAAGTCGTCAAGCTCGTACTTGTTGGGCAGGGCGGTTTCATGCTCGCAGATGGCGTTCTTGAGCGCTTGCATCTTGTCTAGCTCTGGCGACGGCAGATCAAGCACGGGCTGCGCATTGCCTCTGCGGCCGTCCAGGCCTTTCTCCGAAATCGTATTGAAAAAGGCGTAGAAGCGGTAGAAATCCTTCTGCTTGATAGGGTCGTATTTATGATCGTGGCAGCGCGCGCAGCCCATGGTGGTGCCGAGCCACACGACCGATGTCGCCTCCAGGCGGTCTACCACGTACTCGTTCTGATATTCCTCCGGGATCGCGCCACCCTCGAAATTGATCATGTGGTTGCGATTGAAGCCGGTGGCGATTTGCTGCGCGAGTGTGGGATGCGGCAACAGGTCGCCCGCAAGCTGATCGATGGTGAACTCGTCATACGGCATGTTGCGATTGAAGGCGTCGATGACCCAGTCGCGCCAGTGCCACATCTCGCGATGGCTGTCGATGTGATAACCGTGCGTATCGGCGTAGCGCGCCAGATCGAGCCACTGCATGGCCATGCGCTCGCCGTAGCGCGGCGAGGCCAGCAGGCGGTTCACAACGTTTTCGTACGCATCAGGTGATTTATCGTTCTGGAACGCCTCGGTCTCGGCGGGTGTGGGCGGCAAGCCGGTGAGATCGAACGTCACGCGGCGGATCAGAGTGGCTTTATCGGCTTCGGGCGAAGGCTGCAGTCCTTCGCTCTCGAGACGCGCCAGGATGAAGTTGTCGATGGGGTTGCGGGGCCATGCTGGATTCTTCACGGCGGGCAGGCCGGGCCGCTGGGGCGGCACATACGCCCAGTGCATTTCCCACTTGGCGCCTTCGTCGATCCAGCGGCGAATGAGCTCGATTTGTTTGTCGGTCAGGGTCCGCTCCGCGTAGGGAGGCGGCATGCGCTTGGCCTTGTCCGCCGCGCTGATGCGCTGGTAGATTTTGCTCTCCACGGCCTTGCCAGGAACGATCACCTGATAGCCGCCGCGATCGGCGAAGATTCCATCCTTGGTGTCCAGGCGCAGCTTGGCCATCCGTTGCTTTTCGTCGGGGCCGTGGCAGGCGAAGCAGGTATCGGAGAGAATGGGCCGAATTTCGCGATCGAAATCGACGGGCTTGGCGGCGGCTTCAGCCGGCGCGGCGGCGAGAGTTCGGATAAGAGCAAAAAAGGCGAGCGCAAGAAAGGTGGCGCCCGGGGTCACAAAGTGGGCTCGTTTCACTGTCTGTCATTATAGTGCGAGCGCAGTTGGGCAGCGCAGGCGCACGTCTATTCGGGCGGCTGCAATCCGAGAAAAAGAGCACGCGAGCTGAAGCCCGCGTCACCTATTTCTTAGGCTTGTACGCGATGCAGTCGATTTCGACCTTCATCTTGGGGTCGGCGAACTTGGTTTCGACGGTGGTGCGGGCGGGCTTGGCGTTGCCGAAGAATTGCGCGTAGACCTCGTTCATGGCTCCGAAATCCTTGCCGTCAACCAGGAAAACGGAGCATTTCACAACGTCCGACATAGTGGCGCCGCATCCCTCGAGGATCTTCTGGATGTTGGCCAGCACCAGCCGGGTTTCGTGTTTGATATCACCGTACGACATCTTGTCGGTCGCGGCATCGATGGGCCCTTGGCCAGCGACATAAATAAAATCCCCAGCGCGGACCGCCGGCGAGTAGGGGCCCCGGGGCACGGGAACGCCCGGCGGCGTGATTCGTTCGATCATTAGTGTCCCTCCGCTTCCAGAAATTTTTCCGCTTCCAGGGCCGCCATGCAGCCCATGCCAGCAGCCGTGACGGCCTGCTTGTAAACCCTGTCTTGCACGTCGCCTGCGTGGAACACGCCGGGAATATTGGTGCGCGCGCCGCCTTTCGACAGAATGTAGCCATCGGCATCCGTCTCGATCTGGCCGCGAAACACGGTTGTGTTTGGAATATGTCCGATCGCCACAAAGAAGCCGTCCACTTCCTGCTCCCAAACCGCGCCCGTTACGGTGTTTCGAAGACGTACATGAGTGACCAGCTTCTTGTCCGGGTCGGCAATGTCTTCGACTACCGTGCTGGTCAGAAACTTGACCTTGGGATTGTTCTGCGCGCGGGCGAACATGATCTTGGATGCTCGGAACTGGTCGCGCCGGTGCACCAGCGTGACCTCGCTGCCGAAGCGCGTCAGGAAATTGGCCTCTTCCATGGCGGAGTCGCCGCCACCGATCACCATGATTTTCTTGCCGCGATAAAAAAAACCGTCGCAAGTGGCGCAGGAACTGACGCCATGGCCAATCAGCTTCTGCTCGTTGGGAAGGCCGAGCCAGCGCGCGGATGCGCCCGAGGCGATGATCAGGGTGCGCGTTTCAACCCATTCGCCGTCGACGTTCAAACGGAACGGACGCTTGGAGAGATCGGCTTCCGTCACGACACCGTGCATATACTCGGCGCCGAAGTTCTCCGCTTGTTTCTTGATATTTTCCACCAGGTCCGGCCCATTGATTCCTTCGGGAAACCCGGGGAAGTTCTCGACCAGCGTGGTCAGCGACAGTTGACCGCCAGGCTCGTGCCCCTTGATGACCAGCGGTTTGAGATTGGCGCGAGCGGCATACACCGCCGCCGTATTTCCGGCACAGCCCGACCCGACGATCACGACATCCAGCATCTCGGATTTCCTTTTTTTGCCTGGGTACTTGGAAACTCTAAATGTAGCATGAGCGGCATGGCGAAATTGGCTGCTGTAATGCGCTCGATCAATGCTCAGAGCTCATCGGAACCGGCCGTGTAACCGCGCTATGAGCTCCGTTGCCGCAACAGGCGCCGGGTGGAATGGGACTGCCGTGCGGGCAAGTTTTCGGGTGGCCCAGGAAAGTGCAGATGCGGTCGGTCACTTCAGGGCTAAGGATGTGCTCGAAGGTACAGGCGTTTGATTCGACGGCCGCGTCGTCGCGAATGAAAAGCACGTCCATAAAGAGGCGCTCGGCGAGTCGATGCCGCCGGATGACGCTACGGGCGCGCGTCTCGCCTTGATCCGTGAAATCAACCTTTTTTCCGGCAACGCGCAATAAACCGATGCGCGACATGGTGGCGAACAGGCGCTGGCGCTGGGCGTCGGTGAAGTGTGTGCCCTCATGATGCATGGCGCTTTCCCGCCGCATCCAAAGCTCTTCCAGGATCTCGTCGAAGTCTTCGTTTTCCTCGGCGGTGAAAACCAGAGTTTCGACAATGCGGCCGTGATCGAGATTGATGCGGCGGTCCGCGCACCGGCCCACGCGCTCATCGTGCGTGACCAGAAGAATCGTCCGGCCCTGCGCGTGCAAGCCCTGGAGCAGATCGAGCACGATCTGCTGGTTGGCCGCGTCCAGGTTCCCTGTCGGCTCATCGGCCAGAATGATTTTCGGATCGTTCACGAGCGCCCGCGCGATAGCTACGCGCTGCTGCTCGCCGCCTGAAAGCTGCGATGGCAGGTGCCGAGCCCGGTCCATGAGGCCCACATGATCGAGCGCGCGGCGCGCTTCACTCTCGTCGGTCATGCTGTGGAAATACTGGGCGAGCATGATGTTCTCGATGGCGGTGAGGTGCGGGATCAGGTGATACTGCTGGAAAATCAGCCCAACGGTCTCGGCGCGGAAGCGTACGAGGTCGGCGCGGCTGAGCTGCGCGATGTCGGTGGAGGCGATGCGGACGGTCCCGGCGGTCGGCTGATCGAGGCAGCCGAGGATATTCAGCAGCGTGGTCTTGCCGGAGCCAGACGGTCCCATGATGGCGATCCATTCGCCGGCATTGGCAGTAAAAGTGACGTCATCGAGCGCCCTTAACGGCTCGGCGCCGCCGACACGGTAATGCTTCGAGACGCGATCGACTTCGAGAAACGCCATCGCCCACCTACTCTCCCCGCAAAATCATGGCCGGCTCGATACGCCAGATGCGTGACGACGCCAACAGCGTGGCAATGATGGCCACCAACAGGGTGACCGTTATTACCGGCATAAACACGCCAAAATCCACACCCACCGCAGCATCTGAAAAAATCTTCCGGCCGATTCCATAGGCTATCGCAAGGCCCAGCACATAACCGGTCAAGGCGGAGGCCAGCGCGAGCACCAGCGATTCAGAAAGGAACAGGCTTGCGATCTTGCTTTCGGCGGCGCCGATCGCCTTGAGCAAGCCAATCTCTTTGCTGCGCTCGATCACCAGTGCGCTGAAATTTCCGGTCACGCATAGCGTTGTGATGCCGAAGATTGCGAGTGCCAAAAAGAACACGGCCGATTTCACTTTCAAGACAACGTTGGCTTCTGTTTCGGCAACGGCATAGAGGACGCTCACGTCGACGCCGGGGACCGCGGCAGCTAATGCCGCGCGCACCTCCTGCACGCGGCTCTGTCCGGCGATTTTGCCTGGGCCATCGGCGCGCACTTCGATCAAGCTGGCCGCGTCTTGAAAGCCGGCGTCGGCCGCGGCCCGCTCGAACGGGACCATCAGCCGATCGTCTTCCGGGCCGCCGGTGCTCACGATACCGCGCACGATGCAGGGCCCGGATGCAAGCGGTACGGTCTGCCCGATGCCGACACGGAAATGCGCTGCCAGGGCACTCCCGGCGAGGCACTCGCCAGGGCCTGCGGTTCGTGCCCCATCTACGTGCCAGTAAGATGTGAGAGGTGCCGCCCGGCGAAAGTCGACGCCCGCCACCACAAGACGCTCCTGGGCAACGCGTTCCACGACATAGAGAAATGGAGCCGCTACGGCCCCCAGCCGCTCGGCTTCGTCAACCGCCGCGAGCGGCACGCTATGTGAATTGAGCCCGGGTGCGACGATGAGGTTGGCGCCGTAGCCGCGAAACTCGTGGCGCATTTTTCGATCGATATCCGAATACACGCTGAGCAGGGTGGTGGCGAGCGTGGCCGCCACCGCAAGTCCGGAGAAGGCCAGCAGCAACCGGCGCCGGCGGAATTTCACGGCGCTCAGCACGAACCGCCAGAACACTAGACGCCCTCCCTCAAAATGACTGCGGGCTCGAGCGCCAGAGCGCTACGCAGCGGCTGGGCTGCGCCGGCCAGCGCCACGGCAGTGGCCAATAGGACCACGACCGGCACCAGCAGCGCGGGCGCATCGCCATGCACACCAAACACGGACTGGCTCACGGCTCCGGAAAGCTGCGCGCCCACCAGGGCGCCAATCAGCCCGCCGAGCGCCCCTTGAATCGCGACTTCCGCCCCCAGCAGCGTGGCGATCATTGCACGGCCCGCTCCGGTGGCCTGCATGATGGCAATCTCGTAACGGCGCTCGAGAACCGTCGTGGCCATGACGCTCCATACAGTCAGAGCCGCAGTGGCCAGCGCGGCGAGCGCAATCAGCAGCATCAGCCCGCGTATTTTGTTGAGCACCTGTCCCTCGTTGTCCGCTACGCGACGGATAGGCCGCGCTACAGCCATGGGCAGCACTTGTTCAATCTGGTGCGCGATCGAGCTGATGTATGGCGTGCAATACCAACGCTCGTACTCGGCGGGTTTCATCTTGGCCGGGTCCTTTCGCGCGAACGCGTCTTCGGGTTTCGTCAGCGCGCCGACTTCGATGGCATCCACCTGCCCTGCCCGGCCGGTCAGGCGCTCCAGCACTTCCAGCCGCACATAGGCGCGGTCTTCTTCTTCGCCGCCAGTTGAAAGAATCCCGGCGATCGTGAATGTTTCGCCAAACAGATTGAGCGTCGATCCTGCTTCCAGGCCTAATCTGCGCGCCAGCGCGGCACCCAGCATGCACTCGTCGGAGCGGTCGTCGGGCGTACGATCATCGATCCAGCGACCTGCCACTTTCCATGTACTGTTGAGCGTCCGCAAGCCGGTCTGGATGTCCGTTCCATCGGGCGCGCGCAGGTCCCGCCGGAACCAAACGCCTTCCACGGGCACGTCACGTCCATTGATGGCGGTCTGCGCATTGAGCGCCGGCGCGAGCGCTGTAATATTCAACGACCAGAAGATGGACTTGACCTTGGGCACGGACGCCGCGGGGATGAATTGGTCCTTGGCCGCGGGCTGGTAGTGAATACCCCCGATCACAACCGGCAGCGAGGTTGACTTCGGCGTCACCAGCAGGTTCGCGCCCAGGCTGCGTAACTCGCGGTTTACGCGGTCGCCCACTTCCAGCATGGCGCCCAGCATCACTGTCGCTACAGCCGATCCCAGGGCCACCGCTCCGATGGCCATGGCTTTGCGGCGTGGCGCGCGGCGAATCGACTGGCCCACAAATCGCAGGAACAACTCAACGACTCCTGCCGACGAAATGCCTGGAGCCCGCCAGCAACTGGCCGGCGGGGATCACGAGCTGCCCGCCCTGGACGCTCGATTCGAGCGGAATCGGGTTGCAGCCTCCCTGCTGGCCGATGGTCGGAATGTTGATGGCGGAAGCGCAGTTTTTACAGATCACATTGCGGCCATTTTGATAGTAGCCCTGGCTTCCGCAGATCTGGCACGCATCGAAAGCGACGGCGATGGACTGGTCGGGACGCTGGATGGCGATGATGCGGACGGTTGTGCCGTCCGATTGGATCGAGAAACGGTGCAGCATGCCGTCGCTCACAGTGCTTACCGGAATGCGGGCGAAGCCATCCGTCACGGTGATCGGCACCGCAGTTGAAAGCTCGGTCGCGGATTTTGCGTAGATGAACTCAGCCGTGATGGTCAGCATAAATAGCGCCGCCGCCGAACAGGATGCCAGCATCCACATACGTTCGCGCCGCGCCGACCATTTCGCCTTGCGCAAGCCCGCGCCTTTGAGATTGCCCGCATCCGGCGTACGGCGGCGACGCCACTCCATTAGCAGCATCGTCGCAGCGAGCGCCAGTATCGTCACGAAGAAAAATGCCTCATTGCGTACGATGGGACCGACCAGCGCCATCTCCCGGGTGCTGCCCGGTAGAATCTGGGCCTCAGAAAGCTCATGCAACCCGGTGATCGTGAGCTGCAGGACCACCACCATCAGGATCACGGTGGTCATGCGAAAGAAATTACCCAGATCGATGCGAATAGTCCCGCGCACAAAGCTTACCCCGAACAAAATAGCAAGACCGAGGCCCAGTACCGTACCCAGCGTTTGCAGGAGCGCATCGGAGTTATCGAAGCGCAGCGCGGAGAGCATGAGCACGGCCTCCACGCCCTCGCGGAAAACCATCAGGAAAACAAAGAGAAAAATCCCCCATCGGGAGGCTTGGTCGGATGTTCCTTGTTGCAACCGAGTTTCAATTTGACCTTTAAGCCCCCGGGAGTGGTGGTTCATCCAAAGGACCATGCTGAAGACGAAAACCGCGCTCGCAAGGAGCAGTGGACCCTCGTATCGCTCCTCGGTTACGTCGAAGCGCGAAAGCACCGCTGCCACCAGGAAGCTTGCAAACACAGCCGCTCCGAAGGCTTTATAGACGGAGGGAAGGAGGTCGCCACGTCCAATCTTGCGGAGATACGCGATCGCAATGGCGATTACCAGCGCCGCTTCCACACCCTCGCGCAAAGCAATTACAAGTGTCGCTAGCATACGCAACTGGGTTGCATGTAGATATTGTACTGCATAGAACGAAACGAAGGCAAAATGAAGAAAGGAGCGGCAAACGGCCAGCGCGAATACCCGTCCGACACGAGAGGGATGCTACCAGGCGCTAAGGATTGTCCTCTCGCACAAGAGTCGCGGCGTTCGCTCAACGACCGCTTACCGCCCCCGATGCATTAGTGTCGCCGCATCAAGAGAGGTTTTGTACAACTAAGGTGGAATGCGGAGCGCCTGGGCCGAGCACACGACCGCATGCGCGGGAAGTTCATACCGGGCAAGAGGCAGTGACCCTAATGATGTGGCGCGTGGGCGCGTCCTCCGAAGCACCCGGATCGGGCGGCGCCCGCTCCAGAGAGAATAGTGACACGGGAGCGGGAAAGCGTTTCATGAATTCCGGTATCAGTGGCGGGTCGCCAGTAACACGCCGAACCACACCGCGAGGTAGCCCAACGCCACGCTGGCGAC
>DATLVQ010000593.1:0-3107 GCA_035577325.1 Bryobacteraceae bacterium
AGGATGATGCCGGCGGCCATGATCTGAAAGCCTCGGGACAGGATAGTCAGGAACATGGCTCGCTCCCCAGCATCCCCAGGATGCGCGCGAGGCGGCGGCGATCGGTCGCGGTCATGAGCGGAGCCTGTCGGCCTGAAACGCGATAAGCAGCGTTGTTAGTGAAGCCATGATGCGCTCGGTGCTTTCCGCCAGATCAACCCCCAGCTTCGCTAACCCGGCGTCAAGCGCGTTGAGCCGCTGCTCCTGCCGTGAAAACTGTTGCTGCATCTGGCCGAAGCCGCGCGCCACTTCGCTGGTCAACTCGTGAAACGACTGCTCGATGACCGCGAGGCGCGGCGGGACGGTGTTCGCGAGGTTGTCCACCTGCAACCGAAGCAGGCGCATCTCCCGGTCCAGTCCCTGCACGAGGCCGGAAATAAAACTGAGGTCTACTACGTCGCCCATCGCTCAAATCCTGTTTGCGGGATGAGCGCCGCCGGGGTATCCCCGCATCAGGGTCCCCGAAACCGCTCAACCGGTTTCCGCGCGTGAGTGGGCTCCAACCCGCTCCGCGCACCCGCCTCATACTACTGTCACCAAGACAGCGGCAACGGTTTCGTGTAGTCTCGCCCCGTGGGGTCGCGCTGAAGCAGCGGGGGCTATCGCCTGGTATTGATTACCTCCAGACACCTCGGGCAGGTCACAGCCTCATCGCGGATGGTCCACGTCGCCCGGCGCATGTCGATCGCTCGCGGCGACTTGAAGCACAACGCCGACACGAGCCCAACCGAAAGAACCGCTCGCTTATGAGGAGCGTGTCCGCGCTGAGGGGAATGCAATGAACAAAGTGCCAGACCAGACGAGCGCGCGACGGATTGCCGACTTGACTGAGTGGTTGCGAGAAAACGCGCCATATATCGAGGATGCTCAAAAGCACTTAGACGAGGGGACCACGGAGCGCGCCTATTGGCATTATGGGTATTTATCGGCGCTGCGTGATTTGCAGGCATTGGAAGCGAAGGGAACGGACAGTGCCAGATAACCCAACGAGCGACTTTCGCTGGTTTCCCATGGTCACGGCGCCGCGCGAGGGCGAGAATTTCATCGCCCGGCGGGTGCCCGAGGATCGTGATTTCGAGGGCGTGCGGACGTGGTGGGGCAAGGCGTCCCACGTGCCGCTCTACGGCTGGTGTCACGTGGTCGATCCCGACGATCCTGATTCCGAAGAAGTCGATCTTTGGCAGCCAGACGAGTGGCGGTTCATGGTGGAGGAAATCGATGACTGACCCGAACCCAACGAGCCGGGCCGCCGGCGAGCCATGAAAGACGCTGCGTTCTATCTGGGTTGTTTCGTCATCGCGCTGATTGGTTATCTGATCCGTGCTCGGGCGGCGCGGCGCCACAAAATCCTAATGCGGGAGATAGAGGAGGCGCGGTTGTCACTCGTTGACGCGCGTATCATGCCGATCCACGGCCGCCCCATATGACAACCGCTGAGGATGAAAGTCGCGGGAAACCGCCGTTTTCTGGCTAAAAACGTGTTCCTGCGCGAGGAACACCGCTCATGCGCGACGCCGAGCGGCTTTTAGCGCGGCTTTCTCCTCGGCTTCTTTGTGAATACTCCGCACAACCTCTTGCACCGCCGCGTCTAATTCAGCTTCCCGGCGACTCCGAGTGATACACTCTTCCTCTTCGTGTCCGCCCAGGAAGCGAACATCAACACCGAGCGCGGCTTTGACGCACTCTCGGAAATCGAACGTGTCGTGAAACCACTCGCCGCTCCTACGCCACTGGCGGGCCGCGTCGTGGACGCCCCGTTCGTCTCGGCCGCGCTCCCGTAAGATACGGACGAGGCGAAGGCGATATGGGCTCGCACCTTGGAGCGCTTCGAGGCGTTTATTGGGATTGTTGCTGCGCCCGATCTTCACCATGCCGTCGTCCGATCGGATGATGTAGAGATGCGCGCCAGCTTTTGGTGAATCTACCACGTCCGCATCACGCCGACAGTGGGGAGTTGGTTGTCAAAAACAGTCAACGATTTCATGTTGCCTCACATAATTCATCAGGATA
The DNA here is from genome assembly GCA_035577325.1 of Bryobacteraceae bacterium. Lineage (GTDB taxonomy): Bacteria > Acidobacteriota > Terriglobia > Bryobacterales > Bryobacteraceae > QHXW01. Next base: position 2,050 of record DATLVQ010000593.1, read on the forward strand.
TCGATATAGAACTATCCGCAGTCCTGATCTACGATCTTTGGTTTCGTCAGTTGTCAGTTTCCGGGCGGTTGTCATTTCCGTCCCACCGGCAGCCGATGGATGGCGGCAGTCGCCATCCGCTCCTGATCCGCGCTGGCGGTGTAGAAACTAATCATCGCCGTCGTCTTGTGGCCGGTAATGGCCGCGATCTCGTTCATTGAACACCCGGCCTCGGCCAGATTGGCCGCCGCCAATTTCCGCAACCCGTGGATGTTCCAACCTGACGGCAAATCAAGGCGATCGATCGCCAGCTTCATTCCGTGCGACGCCGAACCGGGCTTCCAGGGCCACCCGCGCGCATTCGTCAAGATCGTGGTTGCGCGGCGTTCCCATCCGTCCATGGCGGTCTTCAGGATCGGATGAATTGGTATCACCAAAGAAACGTCCGTCTTCTCCTGCGTGAGACGGAGCCGTGCGCCATCATAATTCGACCACGCCAATCGGCACAGGTCGCCACGCCGCTGTCCTGTATAGAGTGCCACCAACACGAGCCGGCGCAGGTGCTCGGGCAACACGTCGAGCGCGGTCGCGGCGACGTTTGGCGTCCATGCCGGGAAGTGGCCGCCGGGAATGGGCTTGATTCGGAATGTCGGGTTCGTCTCGACGAAGCTGTTATCCATGCCCCAGGCATAGAGCGCGGACGACGCCCTGACGAAAGCGTTCGCGGCGGCGGGTTTTCCTGTCTCATCGATGGCGTTGCGGATCGTCGTGACATCGCGTCGGGTCAGGTCGGCTGCCCTGGTGTCGCCTATCCGCATGAGTGGCCGCAGATACCTGATATAGCGGTCCTGGGTGGCCGCTGAGAGGCGTCGCCACTCCGGGCTGCCCTGATACGCCTGGATGAGCATGGTTATTGTGTCGCGCTCTCTGGGCGCGGCCGCCTTGCCGCCGCGCTCATACTCGTATGTCTTGATCGAGCCGTCCGCGAGCCGTTTTTTCACGACTTTTGGTCTGGGCTTCGGCTTTGATTTCGGCTGCCAGGGCATCCACGGCTTCCCCCGTTTTGTTCACGGCATCCT
>DATLVQ010000594.1:0-2540 GCA_035577325.1 Bryobacteraceae bacterium
GACCCCAATCAACTTTCCGATTTGCCGCTTAGAGTGGCCGCCAGCGTTCCGCTGGCGGCTACCCCGTCTACAGGTCTTTGCGGAGAAACCGCGTTCTTATGAATCGAGCCTCTGGCCTAGAAATTCCTTGGCCTTGGCCACTTCCCTGTCCCACTTGTCGAGCTGCTCGGGATTCAGAAACTTCGCAATGCGCTCATGAATCTCGCCGCGGTGCTCTTTCACCTTGGCAACAATCTCTGCTTTGGTTGTGTTGGGGTACGTCTTCATGTATTCCCCGACCTTTTCTCGCCCCTGGGCAAGAGCGCTATGAAGTTTCTCCTTCTGCTCCTCAGTTAAATCGATATCTGCAGCGAAACGCTTAAGTTCCGTTGCAACCTGCTCGCGGTGCTCAGCTGTCATAGTCATTACGAATCTCCATGATATTGATCGTATTTTCAGTCGAATTAGGCCACATCTGCGCAACGCCGTCTGTGCGTTGACGTACCCTCACCAGAACACTTCGATGTGAGCCCTGTGTGGCGGTTGGGCCACTGCCCGATATCCGCTGGCGGAGGCTGCGAATCAGTCGGACGTTGCTGATCCGTCACGGCTTCGCAACGAATGTGTCTGGTTTTCGTGCAGGTCTGCGGACATCCAGTCCCGAGCGCCAGCCGCCACTGCGTCGACGCATCGGCTCAACTCTTCGCAGCTCGCAGTCCTCTGGGGACTGGCGGATGTGGGAGGTCTGCCACCGTCGATCACCGTGGACCATGGGCCGGAGTTCGAAGGTCAGGTGTTCGAGGCCTGGGCATGCCAGAGAGGAGTACGTCTGAGCTTCATCGGTCCCCGCAAGCCAGTCAAGATACGGTACGTCGAGAGCTTCAACGGCAAGTTTCGCGACGAGTGCCTGAAGTCACACTCGATCATTTGTTGCCACCCTGCGCCATAAAGCACATTCTCTGATAGCGAACTGGCCACGGCGACTGGTAGGTTTGACTGGGTATATGGCGGTTCGTCACCGCAGAGTCGAAGCGGATAGGAGAAAGGCAAGGAGAGGTGCGGTATGCGTAAGGGCAGTCGATCTGTTGGTGGCACATTAGTCGCGGGAATACTCGTCATTGCGCCTGTTTACTTGGGCGTCCTGTTGCTATTGAAGGCAATGAAATCCTTGGCGGGTTTGCTGAAGCCTTTGGCAGGACTGCTTCCGGACTGGTTGCCCGCTGAGGGCATCCTTTCTCTGCTGCTGGTGTTGGTGTTCTGCTACCTCGTTGGACTCGCCATCCGCACCTCACCGGGCCAGGCGATTCGGCAACGAATCGAACGTGCGGTATTCGAAAAAATCCCTGGATACGCGCTGTTCAGAAGTTTCACACGGCGACTCGCTGGTGAGAGCGAAGATGAGGCCTGGAAACCCGCGCTCGCCGAAATAGAGGATGCCTTTGTACCCGCATTCATTATCGAAGAGCATGCGGATGGCCGTTACACGGTTTTCGTGCCTTCGGTGCCCACACCTTTCGCTGGTGCTGTGTACGTTCTCAGCCGCGGTCGTGTTCATCCATTAGACATCGCCTTCACTCAGGCCATAAAGACCGTCTCGCGGTGGGGATCCGGGTGTAAGGACCTCGTTGCTGCAATGGAGAGCGCAAAGCAGCCAAGCGCAACTCGAGAGGGGGAGGAAATTGTTTCTCGCAAGACCGGCGCGCCGCCGGTGGCAATCACAAGTCGTCATTAACTGAAGAGCCAAAACGAAGCTTTCGAAGTCAGCTCAGCCGGATGGGTGACGTTCGATAGCCGTCCCATCTCACCTCGTAGAGCCACTCGTCTCCTGCGGGCAGTTTCTTGACGACAAGTGCCGCCATCGGCGTGACAAAGGCAGGGGCTCTTCGCGCTATCGGGGTCAATGACGTCTCGTCTGCGGACGCCGCGCTCGATCAAGTAGGCCAGGACCTTCAGGACTCCGCGCGCGCCGCTGTAGAAAGCCAGCTGAGTGCGGGCCAAGTCACGCTTACTCGACCGCGGGTCGACCGCCGTTCGTTTGTAGATTGTCCAAAGGCGTCGCAGCGAAAGGGTTGCCATAAGCCAGAGGTTAGCTCAATCGGATGTGCCAGATCGGGATAACGCATCCAGTAGTGCGGGTGACCCGACACTGGATTTACCGGCCTCCCAGGCACTGGCTAGGCTTCGCACATTGGGCGAACGACTGGGCAGTGGCGCTGCCGCATCTGCAGTTTTGATCGGCGGCACATCGTGACCGTGAAACGCAAGAATCGGGCGCTCTACACGGACATCCTTCTACCCCTGCTCGCGCTCGGTGATGTTCCTGAACCCGGCGCAGTTCAACGCCTTCGGGAATGCGGCGCCGAAGCGGAGTTTCTGGATCGGCTAACGTGACAAAAGGAAGTCACCCGGAGTTCGAGACCCGTTTCAAATCAGCATCGATCCGAGAAAGAACACTCGTCACGCGCACTAAAAGGTCATCCGTAGTGCTCGCGGCCGCATAGTTTTGTTGCATGCCCTCGTCGTCGGCTGCTTGCAACTGCTGCAGCTGATCTTTCCATTGC
>DATLVQ010000595.1:0-5236 GCA_035577325.1 Bryobacteraceae bacterium
GGGTTACCCGAGCATGGGCTCGTGGATCACTTATGGGCTGGGCAGCGAAAGCGATAATCTGCCGGCTTACGTGGTGATGCCGCAACCCGAAGGCACTCCCGAAGGCGGCACGCCGTGCTGGGGAGCGGGATTCCTGCCTGCGGTGTATCAAGGCACTCTCCTCCGCAGCGGTTCGAACCCCATCCTGAACTTGAAGCCGCCGGCCGGCATGACACCCGATCGGCAGCGCGCCACGCTCGATCTGTTGCAGAAGATGAACGATCTGGACACTGCCGATGGCGATAACGAAATGGCGGCGCGCATCAGTTCCTACGAACTGGCGTTCAAGATGCAAAGCCACGCGCCCGAGGCAGTCGATCTCTCGCAGGAGACCGAAGCCACCAAGCGCATGTATGGCCTGGACCAGAAGCATACGGCGGACTTCGGCACGCGGTGCCTGCTGGCGCGGCGGATGGTGGAGCGCGGCGTGCGCTTCGTGCAAATGTACTCGGGTGGCGGTCCCATCATCATGCAGTGGGACGCGCACAAAGATCTGGTTTTCAATCACGAGAAAATGTGCGGCCACACCGACCAGCCGATCGCCGCTCTACTGAAGGACCTGAAGCAGCGCGGGCTGTTGGATTCCACCCTCGTGGTCTGGGGCAGCGAGTTCGGCCGGCTGCCTATGTCACAAAGCGGCAACGGGCGCGATCACAATCCGCACGGCTTCACCATGTGGTTCGCCGGCGGCGGCGTAAAGGGCGGCACCGTAGTAGGAGATACCGACGAATTCGGGTTGCGCGGAATTGGTGATAGATATCACATGCGCGACTTTCATGCGACCATTCTACAGCTGCTGGGACTCGATCAGAACCGCCTCTGGTACCTGCATAATGGACGCAACGAGAAACTGACTGACTTCGGCGGCAAAGTCATCGAGAAAGTTCTTGCTTAGTCTTAGCCCGCATTCTTTCGATTACTAACGAAAGTTAACGACTTACAGTTAACTACTTTCGCATATCCAAAGAGATCGGAAAGTTTTCTTGAATATTGCTTCATCTAGCGCGACAATTATAGCCAAAGTTAGTTAAGGACTAACGATATGTTCATGGCTTCCAATCCAGTACCTGAACCCAAGACCATTCTTGTGGTTGACGACGATCTTTCCGTACTTGGCGTGATCAAGTGCATGCTGGAGTGCGGCGATTATAGCGTACTAATGGCCCATAGCGCGGAGACCGCGCTGCGCATGGCGGAACGAAATGATTTAACGATTGACCTGATGTTGATCGATGTAATCATGCCGGATATCAGCGGTCCCGACCTAGCCGAGAAAATCCTGGCGATGCGCCCGCACCTGAAGGTGCTGTTTATGTCCGGCTGTACCGACTCCGAAGTGGTGCGTGTCAAGATTCTCGACCGCGCACTGGGATTCCTGCCGAAGCCGTTTACTTCGGACGGGCTCCTCGAGCGCGTGCAAAAGGTGCTCGAGCCCATCGTCCATCGCTCCGTCGCGGGCGTCGGCGCGCCCTGGCACTAATTAGTCGCCCTGGCGAGTCAGGCCAGGGCGATGCGGTTGCGCAGTGTACCTATACCTTCGATCTCAACTTCGACGACGTCACCTTCGTTCATCCGGTTGGTGTGGCCGGGGGTCCCGGTGTAGATTACATCGCCGGGTGTAAGTGTGACGTACTGGCTGATCCAACTGACGATAGCCGGGCCGTCGAAGATCAGGTCGGAGGTGTACTGTTTCTGCACCACGTTGCCGTTGAGGCGCGTCTGTAAGAGCAAGTTGGAGTATTCCAACCCATGCGCGATGGCCGGACCCAGCGGCCCGAAGGTATCGGAGCCCTTAGCGCGCCACCATTGCAGATCTTTCTGCGGTCCGCCCTGCCAGTCGCGGTCGCTCACATCGTTGCCGCAGGTGACGCCGAAAATAGCATCGCGCGCCTCATCCGTTGACACGCGCCGCGCACGCTTGCCCATCACTAGCACCAGTTCGCCCTCATAGTGAACATTCTTCGCCGTCGGCGGAATCACGATGTTCTCCTCGGGGTGTTGCAACGAGGTGACGGACTTGTAGAAAATTTCCGGATGCTCCGGAGGCTTGCGGTCACCCAGGTGGCTCTTGTAATTCAGCCCGACAGCCAGAATCTTCGGCGGCTCGCATGGGTAGAGCAGCTTTACTTCGGCCAGCCGGTGCTTCGTGCCGGTCTCCTTGCGATCTCCGAACAGGCCGCCGCGAAACTCGCGGACCGAGTCGCCGTCAAGAATCCCGTAGGCAATGGTGGAACCAGCGCGGTAGCGGATGTATTTCGTCACTTTGTTTTTTCCTTGTGCGGCGGAGGCGGCGGCTGCCGCCATGGCGCCGATGAGTTGTCTGCGCGTGGTGGACATGATCGATCACCTATCATCGGGTCAAGAAAGTCCTGTGCCGCCGTTATCTGCCAGCCGCCGTCGCCATATTCTGCTTCAAAAACTTCACGCCTTCAAACGCGATCGACTCCGGGGTCGGCGCAATATCGCGCCAGATCGAAGCCGCCGCCGAGAGTTCTCCCAACGCGAAGCCAAAGCTTTCGATGGTCAGCCAGCCGTCATAGCGAATGTCGCGCAGCGCCTGAAATACATCTTTCCATTCCACGTGGCCCGAGCCGGGAATCCCGCGATCGTTCTCGCACGTGTGCACGTGCTTCAAGTGCCGTGCCACGGTGCGATAGGCCTGCCCGATATTCTTTTCCTCGATGTTCGCGTGAAACGTGTCGAACAAAATCCCGACATTCGGATGGTTGATTTGATCGCACAAGGCCACGGCATCGGCGGCAGTATTGAGAAAGTACGTCTCGAAGCGGTTCAGGGGCTCGATGGCGACGGTCACATTGTGCCGCGCCAGGACCGGGCCGAGCGACTGGTAACATTCCACCGCCCATTTCCATTCGTCCGCCGTGCGCCGTCGTCCAGGCAAATATCCAACCGGCGAATACAGCGGTCCGGCAATAATTCTCGCGCCGACTTCGGCCGTGGCCTTGATGCAATCTTCCAGGTGCACGCGTGTTTGCTGGCGCACGGCGCGGTCGTCCGAAATCACGCTCAGGCCGCGCGGAATCACCGAACAGATAGTGCATTCGAGCTGGCTTTCCGCAAGACCCTGGCGAATGTCGGCGAGCGCGAAATCCGCCGCCCGGAACATGGAAACTTCGATGCCATCGAATCCGTGCCGCTTGATTTCCGGAAGCAACGGAAAATTCTCACGCGTAAAACTGACGGTCCAGATAAAGGTATTGACGCCGTACTTCATTTCTTAAGTCCTTTCGCGTCCGGATTGCCCGGACCGAAGTGCTTCAACATTACCAGATCTTCTTTGTCACTGCGATTGGCCACGGGGACCCCGCGCTTCGCTGCTGCCGCCGTGACGAACAGCTCGTCCTGTGTCATCTGGCCGTACCGTATGACCGACGGTGTTTCCACCTCGAACTTGCCCAGCGTCCCGTGGCCCTCCACCACTATCGCGCCGTACGCAGCGGCATCGCGGATGGTCACCGAGCGGCCCGGAAAAACAGTAAGCTCCTTGGCCGAATAATATCCCGTCGAATACACGATCCACTTCTCGGAGTAACCCTCGTCCGCCATTTCGTTCTCCGCCTTCACCGGGTGCGGATGAAACTGGCGGTGCTTGACGAATTCCGGATCTAAGTTGGCTTCCCAATCGAGCATGCCGACTATGTAATCGAGATCGCGGTGATACTCCAGCGGAATATCCTTCACCAGCAAATCCCACGGCATGGGCCGGCCCTCCACCATGGATTGAAAAATAGCGCCGACATCTGAGTTTACCTGCGGCTCATAAGTGACCAGCGAGCCTGGCGCATGCAAAATGCCGGGATCGAGCTGCCATCCCGTGCCCGTCTTGAGTTTGTAAGCTTTCGAGTGAAACAGAATCCCGTTGTCCCCTTCGTTCCAGCGCTCCAGGCACCGCCGAACGTCATCTTTCGTCGTGCCCGGTTCCAGGCCAAAAAAAGTAAGAGGGAAGTTGTTCTGCGTCAGATTGTATTGCCGTGGAAAATAATAAGCTTCGGGCTTGCCATGCTGACCCACCTTCTGCGCATCGGCCTCGGACTGGTGCATGTGGTGCGGAATCGGTCCCAGATTGTCGAAGAACTTGCACAGCACGTTCCAGCCGCCCTGCACCTGCATGACGTCCGCGCCCAGAAATTCATCGCCCAGCGTTTCGATCGCCTCTTTCAGTAACACGCGCTGGCCATCGATGGCCATGTAACTCAGCCCCTCGTCGTCCGGCGTGCTTGCTCCGTTCATGGCTTTGGTGGTGGAAGCAAACCAACGCTCGTCGATGCCGCCGCGGTCAGCGCCAAGCGCGTAAAGATCGCGCGGATCGAGCTTCAATCGCCCGCCCGGCATCAGAAACGCGCGCGGCACCCAGGTCGGCACAAGCCGCACCACGCCCTCGCCCGCCGTCAGGGCGTCGCGCAACAGAGCCATGTGGGACATCTACTTGCTGGCCGTGGGCTTCTGGAAAACAGTATTGACCAGCGAGCCGCTGGCCTGCAGTTTCGGTTGGACCTTCAGCATTACTGCTTCGGCGGCGTACGAGTTCTGCTGGCCGCCGGCGCGGGTTTCAATATCGCCCGCCACAATGATCGGCTGCTCGACGGCCCGCGCGTCCGGCAGCGCTTCCAGTACAAACTTGCGGCGGTTTTCGGTCTCGGTAATCAATACGCCGTTCAGACCGACATCGATCACGCGCACGCCCGGCGGCAGGTTGCGCACCTCCACCGGTACGCGGCCGCCATATTCGTTGTTCCGCTGGATCGCCACCTCGAATTCGGCTGTGCCGCCCGGCTCGAGCGTCACTTGTTTGGTCTCGGCGGTCATCACGATGTCCGGCTTCGGCATCAGCGAAATGAGCTTCAGCCGGTCTTCGGGATTGGCCCAGCGTTCGGCCAATGCGTTGCCAAATTGGGCGCGACCGGCGACTGCGAGCGGTGCCGCACGGTCGAGCTTCGCACCCTCATCGGCACTGAGCAGCAGCGTGGTGCTGATCTGGCCCGGACCAATCACGCCAGTGGTCGCATGCAGACCCGAGGGAACATCTTTCAACGAAACTTCGATCGGCCCGTCGAAATTGTCCAGCCGCAGCGCCGTGACAGTCAGTGGAATGCGCCCGCCGACCGGGACATTGGGATTACGCGGCGAAACGCTCAGCATGAAATCCGGTGACGGTTGCCGCACCGTCAGCCGGTAC
>DATLVQ010000596.1:0-3395 GCA_035577325.1 Bryobacteraceae bacterium
GATCGCGTTCACGCGCTCGATCACCGCTTCCACGACGCCGTGCGCCGGTGCAAGAATGCAGACCGGATCGGTTGCCGTCGCATCCCCGGTGAGCACCAAAGCCTGGCAGCGGCAGCCGCCAAAATCAAGAGTCCGCCGGTCGCAACTGCGGCACGGCTCGGGCATCCAATCTTCGCCGCGGAATTTCTGAAACGCTGCCGACTCTTCCCAAATCCAGCGCATCGCGCGCACCCCGACGTTGTCGAACTCCAGGCCCGGAATCGAGCCCGCCGCATGGCAGGGTAGCGCGCGCCCGGCGGGATCGATAAGAATGACACCGCGCCCCCAGCCGCCCATGCACGCCTTGGGATATTTGGCGTAGTAATCGGGCCCCACGAAATCCACGCGCATGCGGCCCTTCAGACGTTCTCGCGCGGCCGTGATAGTCGCAAGCGACTGCTCCCACTGTTCGCGCGTCGGCAGGAGCGAATCCAGATTGCGCAGCGCCCATCCGTAGTACTGCACATGCGCAATCTCCAGCCGATCAGCCTCGAGTTCTTCCGCCAGCGCGATCATCGCTTCCAGCCGCTCCAGGTTCTGGCGATGCACCACCAGGTTCATTGTGAACGCCACCGGCTGGCATTTAATCAGGCGCGCCAGCGCAATCTTGCGGGCGTGCGCGCGCGTTCCGGCAAATTCGTTGGCCGTCGCTTCCTCGGCATCCTGAAAGCTCAGTTGAATATGGTCCAGCCCGGCCTGCACCAGGGCTTGCAAACGGTCCGCCGCGAGCCCGATCCCGGAAGTGATCAGATTCGTGTAAAGCCCCGCTTTGCGCCCCGCCGACACCAACTCGGTGAGGTCCTCGCGGGCCAGCGGTTCTCCGCCTGTCAGGTGGAGCTGCATCACGCCCAGTTCGCCGGCCGATGCAAACACCTGCGCCCAGGTTTCCGTCGGAAGCTCGCGCTCACGCGCCTGCATCTCCAGCGGATTCGAGCAGTACACGCAGTGCAACGGGCAGCGGTGCGTGACTTCGGCAATCAGCGATAACGGCGCGGGCAGCGTCATGGTCCAGTCTTAGAAATCGAGCTCGCGCTTGGCATCTTAATATTCGAGAACGCGCTTCTCGTACAGCCGCTCGATGAACGTGTTCACTTCCGCCGCAATGCGCTCCGGCTCGACCGATGGAAACTCCGCCATGAGCTCGCGCACAATATCGTCCACCGTGCGTTGCCCGTCGCAGCGCTCCACAATCTTTTTCCCCGGACCCACCAACCGCAAAACGCCCTCGGGAATCAGCACCACATCGCCCTGCTGGGCGGATGCGCTCAACCGGCAACCCGGCCGAAGCTTAGGCTGGCTCGCACCCGTCAATACACTCACGCGCCCTCCATGCGAAAAGCGCCGGGCGGCGGCCATCCGGGCGCGACGTATGCGAAATAGATCGCGTCCAATTGCGCCCACAATATGTCGCACTTCGCGCGCAGCGCTTCAATTGCCAGCTCCTGCTCGGGGCGCGTGCCGGCATTTTTGGTAACCCACGCCAGCGCGAACTTGGCGTCTTCGGGACCTTGCGTGAGTCGCGCCTCGAAATATGCCAGACCCGGTTCCAGCCACGGATAATGTTTCCGCAGAGCGTCCATGCGTAAGGCGATCAGGTCGCGCGAGAACATCTCAGTCAACGAAGAAGCCACCGCCTCGAGAAAACTGCGGCGCGAAACCAGCTCCAGATAAGCATTCACCGCGTACCGCACCGCCGGCAGCACTTCGCGTCCCGAAGCCACCCGCTTACGGTCCAAGCCAGTCGCCTCCGCCAGCCGCAGCCACCGCTCGATGCCGCCGTCGCCTGGACGCTCGCCATCGTGATCCACCAGCCGCTTCCGCCAGAGCCGCCGGAACTCGGCGTCATCGGTGTGCGCCAGCACCAGCGCATCCTTCACCGGAATCCGGCTCTGATAGTAAAACCGATTCAGCGCCCATGCTTGCAGCTGCCCGCGCGTGAGCTTTCCTTCGTGCATCAGAAGATGAAACGGATGCCGGTGGTGATAGCGCTCCTCGCCCACCGCTCTCAGCCGGGCCGCCAGCTCATCGGCTGTCAGTAATTCCGAAGCTGCGGCCGTCGTCACAGCCTGAACTCCAACCCATCCCGCGCAACCTCCCAGCCGCTTTCCCGCACCTGGCGATACTCGGCGCTGTCTTCATCCAGCACGGGATTCGTATTGTTCACATGGATGAAAATCTTGCGCGGCCGCTTCAAATTCGCCAGCCTTTGCAGGCTTCCATCGGCTCCGGAAATCGGCATGTGCCCCATCTGCCGTGCGCTGCGCCCACTGCCTTGGATCCGGATCAATTCATCGTCGGTCCAGAACGTGCCGTCAAATAAGAGCAGATCGCAGTTCTCGAGATGTTCGATCCACGCCGCTTCGATCGACGGCGCGCCCGGCATGTAAACCAGCGTGCCTCCGCCCGGCGCCTCCAATCGCAGTCCGAGCAGCGCTTCATGCGAAGGCAACGCCGCCGCCATCTCCGTGCTCACATAGTGCGGATACTTCCCCGCGAGCGCGAATGGCAGGCACCGGATGCCGGACTTCCGACCGTCCACCGACGTCAGCTCGCATTCCGTCTCGGGCGTTAATTCCTCCCACACAATCTGGTTCCTCACCATGGCGAAGATGATGTTGTTCTCCATGATAATCCGCCGGATCGACGCCGATGCGTACACCCGCAGCGGCTGCGATTCCCGCAGCAGGATCAAGCCCAGCACCTGGTCGAGATCCGCGCCTGGAAGCACCAGCGCTGCAATCGGCGTCTCACGCGAGCGCGCGCTTGGATGAAGTTTAGAGAAGGCTTCGATTTGCCGCGGCAGATCGGGCGACGCGCTAAGCAGATACCAGCTGAGGTCGTCCGCTGACACTGCCACCTGCACCTGGGTACGAGGGGAGCCGTTCAGAGTGCCGTTCCGCGCGCGCCGGCAATTCGGGCAGGCGCAATTCCACTGTGGGAATCCGCCGCCGGCCGCGGACCCGAGAATCCTGACCCGCACGCGGGCCGTTAGAACTCAGGGTTGGCGTACGTATTGATTTCGCAGCTGGTGCAAACTTCCTGGAAGTCCGGCGTTGTCCATTCCATAGCGAGGTCTCTCCGCGTTGGCTTTCTAAAACAATATTCTACCCATTAACAGGCCGGTGTGCAAATCGAGCCCGGCTTGTTTCTTACCCTACTTCTTGGCGGGCGCCTTTGGTTGCGTCGCCTTCTTCGCCGTACCCGTCTTCTTCGCGCCTGCCGGCGCCGCTGGCGGTGGCCCTACGCGCTCTAGTTTGATGCTCAGGATCTTCACCGGCGTCTTGGGCTTATCACTGACCGTCGGCACGCTCGCAATCTTCTTCACCACATCCTGGCCGTCGATCACCTGGCCGAAA
>DATLVQ010000597.1:0-7525 GCA_035577325.1 Bryobacteraceae bacterium
GCGTCAGCGAAAGCAACTGAGTGAAGTTTCTGCCGTTTAGCGGAAGATCCACGACTTGCTTCTCCGCTACGACCGTCCCTAATTCGGCGGTGGAGCCCTCAATTTCGGCGGCAGATGCCTCGACCGACACGGTTTGCTCCAGGGCACCAACCTCGAGGACTACATCGAGAGTGGCGGTCTGATTGACAGCCAGCGTCACATCGGTGAGCTTGCTGGACTTGAACCCAGGCGCGCTTGTTTCGATCGTGTACCGGCCGGGATTCACGTTGAGAAAGAGGTAGTTTCCGGCCGCATTCGATACCGTACTTCGCTCAACTGAAGTGTCCAAATTCTTTAGTACGACTTTGGCTTGAGAGACCACTCCTCCCGAGGAGTCGCGAACGATGCCGGTTATCGTGGCTGTGGAAAGTTGAGCCGAGGCCGGCCCGACAAGGAAGGCCAACATAGCGGCCAGCACAGCCAGCGGCAAGTTCTGGCTGATGATACGGTTCCAACGCATTGTCGACATCACGGTCCCCCCTCTGGGTTGCCAGTTAATGGGTTTCGATTAGCAGACTATGTCATGAACGTTTTGACCGTGTCAATAGAAAAGATTGAAATTCCGCGACTTCTCGTTTGCCACCTTTTAACTATCGCTTAAGCGATTACGTAACCGCTTAAGCGATTGTTCACTGCAGCCAACTGGCCGAAGTATTTGTTTTCCAAAGAGATTCAGATCGATCGATGCGATTGACCATTGCGTAGACTGGAATCGCGTACGATGAGTCGGGGCGGCAGCAGTATAGTGCGAGTGCCCTTAACGCGCTTCTCGATAAGCCGCAACAGAAGTTCCGCCGCATTTCTACCCACCAGGGCACTGCTTTGATCCACAGTGCTCAACGGAACGCGCAACTGGTCTGAATAGTGTACGTTGCCGACACCTATCACGGCGATATCTTCCGGTACTTTGAGCCCCGCATCGAGAATTGCCATCGATGCTCCGGCGGCTACCGGGTCATTAAAACAGAACACGCCATCCGGACGCCGCCTCCGGGACAGCAGTTGCTGCATCGCCTTATAACCGCCGCTGTCCTCATACTCGCCGGTGACGACAGGTGCGGCCGATGGCTTAAAACCATGCCGCGCCAGCGCCGTCCTGTATCCCTCCAGGCGACCGATGGCCGTGCCGATGGTTGGCCCGCCAATATGGGCGATCGATCGGCACCCACAGGCGATCAAATGTTCGGTGGCGATTTTTCCCACCGATATGTCGTTCACGCCCACATAGTTGGCCTTTAGCCCGGCGATCATTCGATCAATCAGCACGTACGGGATTTTCGCCTCCTGGACGTTACGAAACAGCCCGGTATGCGCCGGAGACTGCGCCGACGCCACAATCAGACCGTCGACGCGCCGGGCCAACAGAAGAGCCACTTCTTCGCGTTCTATACAGGGGTCTTCTTCAGAAATCGAGATCACCACTTGGTAGCCCGACGGTCGCACCTTGTCGGAGATTCCCTTGGCCACCTCGGCGAAGAACGAGTACATCAGATCAGGCACGACCAGCCCGATGGTGTGCGTGCGGCCGCTCACCAGGCTGCGCGCAATCCAGTTCGGCTGGTAATTAAGCTCGCGCGCGCGTTTAAGAACGCGCCTCTTCGTCGCGACGCTGATGTCGTTCTGATCTCGCAGCGCTTTCGAAACCGTCACCACGGAAACGTTGAGGTCGCGCGCGACATCCTTCATGCGAACGGGCATAACGCTGAACGAAACTTAGCATAGGTTGACGAACTTTTCATAACAAAAAGCACCGCACACAATCAGGACTTCGACTGGCGGAAGTTCCTTTGTGGGCCTGGGCCAACCGGCGCGCAGTCCTCCAATCAGAAAACGCGAAACCCGCCCGTAGCCAGTTTCTGCCGGTGAACGTTGTGACAACTGCCGCAGGTTGCCCCCAGTTCATCCAGTTCGATTGCGATTCGGGCACTGTCGTTCTGCGCAGCAGCCTTGGCGGTTGCTGCCGCCGACGTATACGCCTGTTTGGCGAACCTCACGGCATCGGCCGCATCGCGCTTCTGCCAAAATTCCTCCACGCGTTGGAATGTCGCCGCCAGTTCCTCGGCGTCTCCGGCCGCGGCCCCCAGGCGTTTCACTTCCACGTTGGCCCGCAGGCTCGCTACGGCCGCCTGGATCTTTTGCATCCAGCCGGCATATTCGTCTTGGCTCTCCGCCGGCGCCGTGCTCCCAAGCAGCAAGAGAACGCCCACGGTGCATATGATTTGTGCTTTTGGCATTGGGTGTATTCTATCGCGTTCTGTCCCGTTCTTTAGCGCTTACGTCCTTGACTTCGGCCTCAGTATTTTGAGATAAACAAGTCACGTCTGAGAGGCTCCGCGGAGGGCGGAGAGGAGGATGACGATGCTCCGGGCGAGAGCGTACGGCCTGCGCATCAGTCTTCTCATTCTGTGTGCCCGCATCGCTATTGCCGCCTCGAACGATCCCAAGGTGGGAGACCAGGCCTGGCAGGTTCTCGAGAAACACTGTCTGGTCTGCCACGACGCCAGCAATCCCGCTGGCCTGGACCTTCACTATCGCGCTTCGATACTCAAGGGCGGGATGCGAGGCGCCGCCGCGCTTGTGGGCAATGCCGAGGCGAGCCTGCTCTACCGTGCCGCCGCCCATATCGGCGATCTGAAGATGCCCCCGGGGACCCAGGCCCCGCTGCCCAGCAATGATCTGGGCATCCTGAAGCGCTGGATTGATGCCGGCCTCCCGCCGCCCTCCAAACCCGGCGAGCCGGCTACTCACTGGGCCTTTCGGCCGATCCGGAAACTGGCTCCGCCCCAAGACACTTCGGGATGGTCGAAAAACGGGGTAGACCTATTCGTCTTGGAAAAACTTCGCACCAAGGGTCTGACTCCGGTGGCGACCGCCGATAAGCGAATCTTGCTCAGGCGCGCATATTTTGACCTTATCGGGTTGCCACCCACCCCCGACGAGATCTCCGCCTTCCTCGCCGACAAATCCCCCGATGCGTACCCCAATCTAATCGATCGACTTTTGTCCTCTCCCCGCTACGGAGAGCGCTGGGGGCGCCACTGGATGGATGTTGTCCACTATGCCGACACCGCCGGAGATAACGCCGACTATCCGGTTCCCGAAGCGCGCTTATATAGGGATTACATCATCGATTCGTTCAATGCCGATAAGCCTTACGACCAGTTCGTCCGAGAACAATTGGCGGGCGACATCCTCGCCCGGGGGGGCACCGCCGACAAATATGCCGAGCGAGTCATCGCCACCGGCTACTTGGCCCTAACGCGGCGCTACGCCGGCGCCTCGTTCCCTTACGAGATGTGGTACCTGGCCATGGAAGATGCCATCGAGACTGCCGGGCGCACGTTCATGGCCCTTACCTTGCGGTGTGCGCGCTGCCACGATCACAAGTTCGATCCCGTGACCACGCGGGATTACTACGCCCTCTATGGTATTTTCGCGAGCACCAAATTCCCCTATGCCGGATCCGAGATGATGGGCGGCCCGAAGGTGCCGGGGCGGATGTCGTTCGTTCCTCTGGTTCCTCCCATGCAGGCCCAACCGAAGCTCGCCGCGTACCAGCAGAAGGTTGACGCACTCGAAAATGAAATCAAGGGGATCGAAGAGGATCCAATTCTGAAGCCGGTTGCCGAGCTTTACGAGAAGGTGGCTGCCGAGGAGAGCAGGGCCCGCCGCAACATCCACGAGGGCCTGTACCTTGACACGCAGGGCTTGCCTCCCACGCAACTTCCCGAGTATCACGATCTAAAGATCAAGCGCGATGCCGCTGCCGCGGAACTGGCCAAAGCGCATCCGGACCACGCCACAGCGCCCGACCGCCTGCTAAAGCTGCGCGAAACCTATGCCCATCTCGCGCGGCCTGGCCTGCCCGATGATCTGCCCGGCGCCTATGCCGCCCAGGAAGGTGAGTGCACCAATGTTCACGTGCAAATTGGCGGCGAACCTGAAAGCCCCGGACCGCTGGTGCGCCGAAACCTGCCTTTGTTCCTTACCGGTGGGGAAGGCGTTCCGATTCCCGAAAATAGCAGCGGGCGGCTCGAGCTAGCCGACTGGCTGACCCGGCCCGACAACCCTCTGACCGCCCGCGTGATGGTCAACCGCATTTGGCAGCACCATTTCGGCAAAGGGATCGTTGCCACGCCTTCCAATTTCGGCACGCGCGGAGATCCGCCAACGCATCCGGAGTTGCTCGACTGGTTGGCCATCCAGTTCATCGAAAGCGGATGGTCCGTAAAGGCCATGCATCGGCTCATCATGCTTTCGCGGACATACCAGCTCGCCAGTTCTCCGAATGACCAAGACGCTGCGATTGATCCGGCGAACCGGTATTACTGGCGCTTCAAACGGAAGCGTCTCGAAGCCGAGGCCATCCGTGATTCTATGCTGTCGGTGGCAGGCGACCTCGACCTGAGCCGTCCCGGCGCGCATCCCTTCCCGCCGATGGACGACTGGAGCTTCACCCAGCACGTACCCTTCAAGGCCGTCTATAACTCGAATCATCGCAGTGTTTACCTGATGACCCAGCGACTGGTGCGGCATCCGTATCTGTCCCTGTTCGACGCGCCCGATACGAACGTCAGCACGGATGCGCGGGCCAACTCAACGGTGCCGTTGCAGGCCCTTTACCTGCTCAATAACTCGTTCGTGCTCCAACAAGCCGAAACGTTCGCTAAACGGCTGCTCGCGGCTTCGGCGGATACGGTGGACCGTCTGAATCTTGGAGCGCGAACTGCCTGGGGGCGGACGTTGGAACCGCGTGAACAAGGAAAATATCTGGCGTACATTAAGCGTTATCGCGACGAGAGTCTACGCGCAGGTGCTTCTCATGAGGAGGCCGAACTGGCCGCATGGTCCAGCTTCGCCCATGCGCTCATCACCACAAATGAATTTATGTATATTGATTGAAATCATCCTGTTGAGGAGCCGTCGAGATGATCGAACAAAATCGAATGCACCGCAGGCAGTTTCTGAATTGTTCGCTGGGCTTTGCTGCGTCCGCAGCCTATCCCTTGCTCTGCGCTACGGTCGCCGTCAACGACGGAGGCCCGCTGGCCCCGAAGCCCGGCCACTTTCCCGCCAAAGCCAAACGGCTGCTGATCATTTATCTAACTGGCGGCGTTTCGCACGTCGATCTCTTTGACCCGAAACCGAAGCTTAAGGAGTTGAACGGGAAAGTCATCGATGTGCCATCGTCCATCCCGCTCAGCAAAGAGATGCAGAAGCATCCTATACTGGCATCCCCTTGGGAATTCGAACCTTCCGGCAAATCCGGGGTGATGATCAGCAATTTGCTGCCGAAATTCCGGCAGCGCGCCGATGACCTCTGCGTCATCCGCACCATGCACACAGATCTGGTGGAGCACTTCCAGGCAACCCTGGCCATGAACACCGGCTCGGCAACCCTTCCGATGCCTAGTATCGGAGCCTGGATCAGTTACGGGCTCGGCACGGAAAATCCGAACCTGCCATCGTTTGTGGTGCTCTGCGAAGAACCGCCTTATGCCAGCGCGCAAGTTTGGGACTCAGGTTTTCTGCCGCCATTCCACCAGGGTACGCGCATCACTCCGGGCGATGACCCCGTCCCGAATTTAAAGCCACCCGCACGCGATACCACTTTGGCCGAAATGGAAGCCATGCTGATCCGTGATGCCAACGAGCTGCACGCCGTAGCGCGACCCGAAGATCTGGAGCTGAAGGCCCGTATTCGCAGCTTCGATACTGCACGCGGCATGATGAAGGTGGCGCCACGTATCCTCGACGTGACGGGCGAAAGCGCCAAGACACTCGAGCTTTACGGAGTGCAGGCCGGCGATAAAAAATCGCTTGGCTACCAATGTCTGATGGCCCGTCGCCTGCTCGAAAGCGGTGTCCGCGTCGTCGAACTCATCGAAAGTGGGGCTGACGGTGACGGCAATTGGGACGCCCACAACAATATCACGACTCAAATCACTCATAAGACGCAGCGGATCGACGCTCCGCTCGCGGCTCTGATGACCGACCTCAAGCAGCGTGGAATGCTGTCGGACACTCTCGTCGCTATCTGCACGGAATTCGGCCGCACGCCCTGGACGAACGAAGCCTATAGTTGGGGCCGCCATCACTGGGGCAAGGCATTTTCCTGTCTGCTCGCCGGCGGAGGCGTGAAGGGCGGCTGTGCTTTCGGCCAGACGAATGAACTGGGGTCCGAGATCGTGGAGAATGGCGTTCACGTGCACGACTATCACGCGACGATTTTGCACCTCATGGGACTCGACCACACCAAGCTGACCTACCGTTATGCGGGACGCGATTTCCGGCTGACGGATGTCTCCGGACGAGTCGTGCGCGAAATCCTGGCATAAGCCATGCGTCCGACACGCCGGAGCTTGCTGATCGCCCCGCTCGCCGCTGGATTGGCGCGCGCCCAAAAGAAACTCTCGATTCTGGTCATCGATGGAATTAACAATCATGACTGGCAGGCGAGCACGCGCGTGATTCGCGCTGTGTTGGAGGCCTCTGGCCGGTTTATCGTCAACGTTTCTACGTCGCCTTCCAAGGAGGCGCCCGCCTCGGCATGGGGCGCGTGGCGTCCTGAATTCCACCGCTACGACGCCGTCGTCAGCAATTTTAACGGCGGGCACCTGGCTGACGGAGTGCGCTGGCCCGGACCCGTGGAACGTGCCTTCGAATCGTACCTGCAGAATGGCGGCGGATTCGTCAGCTATCACGCAGCCAATAATGCGTTCCTGGAATGGGACAGTTATAACGAAATCATCGGGCTCGGCTGGCGCGACATCACGTTCGGTCCAGGCCTGATCGTGGACGAGCACGAGAAGGTAGTCGTGGTTGCTGCCGGGGAGGGCCTGCCTCCCGGACACGGTGCCGCACACGACTTCGTGATGACCATGATGGATGCGCGTCACCCAATCACGCAGGGCATCCCGAAACAGTGGATGCACCCCATGGAACAGTTGACCCACGGGCAGCACGGGCCATTGGACCCCAAGCACGGCGCCCTTGAGAAGCAAATTCGTATTCTGACCTATGCCTGGTCCAAGGACTCGCGCCGGCGCGAGCCAATGGACTGGGTCAGAAATTGGGGGCGCGGCCGAGTCTACGTGACCATGCTCGGCCACACATGGCGCGATCAGCGTAATCCGAATTGCCGCTGTGTAGGCTTCCAGACCCTGCTTGCCAGAGGTGTGGAGTGGGCAGCGTCCGGTGCGGTCACCATACCTATACCGTCAAAGTTCGCCACCGCTGCACGACCCGTCTATACGGACATTGTGGACGTCTGAACGGCTTTATGAGCGACTGGTCTGTCGCTTGTTGGGCCAAGTTCCGTCTTTGCGGCATGAGATCAGCACGAATCCGCTGGGCGAGATAGGTCTACGCTGGCCCAGGCGATCATGGGTACACTGATGTTTATGCGCGCACGCACGCACTCGCTATTACGGATCATCAGCGGGGTTTGCTGCGGCGTGGCATTGGTACAGGCGCAATCGGAGTG
>DATLVQ010000598.1:0-9235 GCA_035577325.1 Bryobacteraceae bacterium
CAAAAGCAGCCTGGCTGAGCGGCTGCTGCGAGTCTATGAAGATGCCGTGCTCATTCCGTACGCGGTCGAAGTGGACGGCCAGGTGATCTCTTTGTACGACCCCGCCGTGCATCAGCGGGTCGGAGACAATAGCGAGGATCGGGACGCGCGCTGGGTTGTGTGCCGCCGGCCCTGCATCATTGTGGGCGGCGAGCTGACGCTGGAATTGCTCGAGCTGCGATACGACGATTCCTCAGGAGTTTATTCAGCACCGCTCCAGATGAAAGCCAACAACGGCATCTTCGTAATCGACGATTTCGGCCGCCAGCATATTTCGCCACGTGAGCTGTTGAACCGATGGATCGTGCCGCTCGACCGGCGGGTGGACTATCTGTCGCTGCGGTACGGGCTCAAGTTCGAGATACCGTTCCAGGTGCTGGTGGTTTTTGCGACGAACCTCAAGCCCAGCGAACTGGCGGACGAGGCATTTCTGCGCCGCATCCACAACAAGATCTACGTGGATCCGGTGTCTCCGGACGCCTTCGACGAGATCTTCCGGCGCGTGGCGCGTTCCCGGCTAGTCACCGTAACTCCCGAAAGCTTCGCGGCATTTCGCGACCTTTGCCTGGCCGACGGCCGAAGCGAACTGCGCGCGTGTTACCCCAACGACGTGTGCAAGATTCTGAATTCGATCGCGCGTTATGAGAGCCGTGAAGCGGAGGCCACCACGGTGGACCTGCAGCGCGCGCTGCGGCTCTATTTCACCTCGGAATGAGACTATCTGTGAACCTGAGACGTCTAGTGAACCATCGAATGCCAGAGTACTCGCCGGAAACGCTACTCCGGAGGTAAACACTCCGGGCTCAAACTAACACTGCCCCAGCCGCCGGCCGGCTTGATCTATGCGGTGAAATTGGCGTCGATGAGCCGCTCCACGATGACCACGTCGCGCCAGACGCCATCGAGTTTTCCGTGCTTCTGGTAGATACCGACTTCGCGAAAGCCCAGGGAGCGGATCAATGCACGGCTGGCGTGATTTTCGGGAAAAATGCGCGAGACTAGTTTCCAATAACCGGCTTCTTGGACACTTTCGATCAGGGCCGCCAGCGCGATACGGCCGGCGCCCCGGCGACGTACAGCTCGAGAGACGTAGACGGAGGCTTCGGCGATTCCGGCATAGCATTCGCGGCTCCGGTAAGCCGACGCCGCGGCGAACGCGATGACGCTATCGCTCTCTTCCACAACAACGATTGGATGGCCATCGAACCAGGCGCGCACATCTTCCGGCGAGCGCAGGCGGGTTTCGAAAGTGGCGACGCGATCGGCGATGCCTTCGTTATACACGCGCGCAATGGCGGCGGCGTCATCGGGCGTGGCTGAGCGGGCGCGCATGGCTAGAAGACGTAGCCACGCTCCGCCAGCCGCTTGCCGGATTGCCGGTGAGCCTCCTCCGGCATCTCGCATACACCGCTGGCGTCGATCCAGCGGTTATAGAAATTGAAGAGGCCGCAGACGTTTATGGCGTCGTAGATGGCCTCGTCGGTCCAACCCGCGCGGTGCATGGCGGCGATATCCGGCTGACCGATGGCGATCGAATTAGCATTCACTTTTTCGACGAACCGGAACAGCGCCTTTTCCGCATCCGTAATGGGCGCGGTGGTGTAGTCGGCCAGGACGGCCTCGACTCTGGCGCGATCCTTCAACAGTTCCGCCGCGACCGCGGCATGGCTCTTGATTCAAAACGGGCACTGGTTGCGCGCCGAAGTGAATGCCGCAATCAACTCCCTTTGCCCGGCGGTGAGCGGTGACGGCCCGCGCATGATCTCCTGCGTGAGGCGCGACAAGTGCTGGCCAACGTTGGGCTTGAACCGGAAGAGGTGAAAAATCTGCGGGACGACGGCCCCGGCGGCTTTCATCTGCTCAATCGCTTCGGTGTAAGGGCCCGGGCCGGACTTGTTCTCCACTTCGGCGAGCAACATGGGTTTCATGCGATAGACTCCGATTAACGGAGAATAGCGAAATGGACGCGATCCGGCAAATGGTTCTGCATGACCCGCTCAGACTGGTGCTCCCCGCGTGCCTGCTGTTGGGCGCGCTGGCCACCGGCTATGTGCTGAAGCGGCTGCTATTCCGGGCGCTCGAACGGTGGGGGGAGAAGACCGAGAGCCACGTGGATGTGGTCCTGACCCGGTCGATCGGCGGGCCGATCATGATCTGGTCGCTGATGCTGGGCATTTATTTCGCGACCGAAACGCTGGACTTGCCCGACCGCTCGACCCGGCTGATCGAGCACACGCTGGTGATCCTTACCATCCTGTCGCTGACGATTATGGCTTCGCGGCTGGCGGGCAACCTGATCCGGCACTATGGCAGCCGCTTGCCTGGCGCCACGCCCGTTACCACGCTGACGCAGAACCTCGCGCAGCTGTTCATCATTCTGGTGGGCATCCTGATTCTGCTGCGGCACTTTGGAGTGTCCATCACGCCCATCCTGACGGCGTTCGGCGTGGGCGGCCTGGCGGTAGCGCTGGCGCTGCAGGATACGCTGTCGAACCTGTTCGCCGGATTTTATGTGAGCGTGGCGAGTCAGGTGCGCCTGGGCGACTATATCAAGCTGAATACGGGCGAGGAAGGCTACGTGACAGACATCAGCTGGCGCAGCACAACTATCCGGGCGCTCGCCAATAACATGATCATCATTCCGAATGCCAAGCTGGCGCAGGCCATTGTAACCAACTACAATCTGCCGGAGAGGCGCATGTCGCTCGTGATTCCAATCAGCGTGAGCTATGACAGCGACCCGGATCACATCGAGCGCGTGCTAGTGGAAGAGGCCGCAGGCGCCGCCGGAACGGTGGCGGGTCTTTTGGCGGAACCGGCGCCATTCGTACGGCTGATCCCCGGTTTCGGGGATTCGGCGATGAACTTCAGCCTCATATGTCAGGTGGCGGAGTTTGTGGATCAGTATTTGGTGCAGCACGAGCTCCGGAAACGGATTTGGAAGCGATTTCGAGCGGAACGGATCGAGATGCCCTACCCCACGCGGACCGTGCACCTGCGCGAGGGGCAGGGCTAGGATAAGTCCTTTTCCATGGCCATACGTGATAGTCTTGCAGGTGGCCGGCCGCAACTTACAGACTCTCGATGGTTCACTCCCTAGGGAAGGCTGCCTGTCGCGGCTGGCCGCTTTCTGCTTCGAATCCTCGAAATAAAACGGGAGCGCCGGCCGAGATGGAGCGGTATCCCGGCCGGCGTATCGCTCAGTGCGCGATCTTGACGGACTCAGTCCCTTGTATGGGGGTGGTATCCAGCAGAACACCCTTCAGCATGCCGATGGTGTCGCCCGTCTGGAAATTCGTCTTTTGCGTATAAAAGCTGCACACGAGATCGGGGAAGCGGTCGTGGTTTACGTCGTGTGAATGCATCTCGCAGTATGCCAGGCTCTGCTCAGTGCCTGAGTGACCAAACGTCAGCGAGTGCATATCCACCTGCGAGGGCGCGTTAAACGTAGCGCTGGAAAGAATCGCCACGCGGATCTTGCCGTGGCTCTTCGGGTTAATGACGGCGGCGGGACCCTGGAAGTTCTCGTCGCGGTCGTCATCAGATGGGCGGATGTCGATCTTGACCGTCATCGGGTCCCCTGTGGGCGGCGGTACTGGTGGAGGCGGCACCGGCGGCGGCGGATTCGGTGGCGGCGGATTTGGCGGCGGCGGGCCAACCGGCGGCGCCGCGCAAGCCTTTGCCGGAAACGCAGCCAACGAAAGCAATCCGCCGGCCTGCTTGGTGTCAAACGGCGATCCGGCAACCTGGGCCAGGCTGCCATCCGCGGCGATGCTGAAAACGTAGATCAGATCGGTCATGGTGGAATGGCTGGCTACGTAAAGAATCGAGCCACTCTGGTCAGTGGCCATTCCAGCAAGGGCATTGGTGCCCCCTGTCAGAACGATTGAGTGGGCAAGGGTCAGTGCACCGGTCGAACCGACGCCGAATGTCGTGATGGAGGTGCTTCCCTGGTTGCTGACAAACAGGAACTGGTCGGCAGGGTTGAGGACGGCCACGTTCGAGTTTGTACCGGCGCTCGAGGAGAACGGCGAGCCTTGAATGACGGACAGCGCGCCGCTGGAGCCGATGGTGAATACATCAACAGTGCTATTGCTGTTGATCATCTCGCCGCCGAATAGGTGGCTGCTGGCGCAATCGATATCCACACCGGCAAGGAAGCCGGCTCCTGAATCGGCGAATGGTGTGCCATTGATCATGGTCAGGGCGCCGTTTGAGGCGATGCTGAACATCGCCACCGCCCCGTTGCCAAAACCGGGAAGACCCACGGCGAGATATTTGCCATCCGGCGAGACCTTCATGCCGGCGGGAGCTTTTCCTATCACGATGCTCGACATTTGCGAGAGCGAGCCATCCGCGGCAATGCTGAAAGTGGCGAGGGAGTTATTGGCGCTCAGACCGGCAAACAAGAACTGCCCGTTGGGCGATGCGGCGAGCGAAATGTCGCTCCAGCCGGTAGCGCTGGTTGCAAAGGGCGACCCAGAGACGGGAGTGAGGCCTCCAAGGGTGGGATCGATGGCGAAGGCAGCGATGCTCTGGCTGGCGTCGTTCACGGCGTAGAGGAAATTCCCTCCAGCCGCATTAGTGGCCACAACGATGCGGTTCACGGCATAGGCGCCACCGCCGGTCCCGTCGCCGCCTGTCGCGAATGGCGAGTTGGGAATTTCGGTCAGATTGCCCGCGGCGTCAACGGAAAAAGCAGAAACGTTGTTGCCGGGAAACAGATCGTTATTCGCGTAAACAAATCGGGCCTGTGCGGCGAGGCTGGCGGGATAACTGGCCAGGCCTGTAATCATCAATGCAATGCTGAGCGGCGCTTTCATCTCATCTCCTCTGCCGAGCCGTTCAACACGGGTTTGCTCTTAACCCGATTTTTGTCCAGTCCGCGGTTTAAATCTAGATAGCTCTTGGTTAATAGGACAGATCGACTGATCGCGTGGTACTTACCATAACCAGGACTACATTTCGAGGATGCGGCACCGGGTGATCGTTAGCAGTTCCGGGTTGGCTGTGGTTAATAGGGACCGTGTACGCTATAGTCGTTTTCACCATGCGGTTAACTTTAGCGAGCGCGCTGCTGTTATCGATCTCCGGATGCGCCCTGGCGGCCAAGGGCCCGGGGCCGAAATCGTCGGTGGACGAGGTGGTGGAGGCCCTGTTCCGGGTTCGGCAGTTGAGCCATGTGGCCATTTCGCCCGATGGCGGGCGCGTGGGGTGGGTGCAATCGCACGAAGATCCGGCAACGGGCGCGAGCACGCTGTCGATTTATATTCAGGAGCTCGGCCGTGGCGGCGTCCCAACGCGCGTGACGGCTGGGAACGGCACGGCGGAGTCACAGGAGCGGGAGATCGCATGGTCACCGGACGGGAAGCGTCTGGCATTTATTTCGGACGCGCAAGAAAAGGGGCAGCTTCAGCTTTACGTGTTTGACGTGGCGACGCGGCGCGCCAGCAAGATTACGAATCTGACTGGGGCGCTGCAAGGGCCATCATGGTCGCCGGATGGAAAGACGCTGGCAGTGCTATTCACGGAAAACGCGCCGCGCACGCCTGGGCCGCTGGAGCCCGTGCCCGCCGAGACGGGAGTGATCAGCCAGCAGATCTACAATCAACGGATTACGACGATTGATCTTGCAACGGGCAAAACGCGGCAGGTATCTCCCGTGGATCTTTACGTCCACGAATATGAATGGTCGCCGGACGGCCAGACATTCGTGGCGACGGCGGCGCCCGGCCCCGGCGACGACAACTGGTACATCGCGCAGATTTACACCATTGCGCTGGAGAGCGGGAAGGTCACTTCGATATTGAAGACGGCGATGCAAATCGCGAACCCGGTCTGGTCGCCGAACGGGAAGCAAGTGGCGTTCATCGGCGGGTTAATGAGCGATGAAGGATACACCGGCGGCGACATCTTTACGGTCGCGGCATCCGGGGGCGGGCTGCGTGATGTGACGCCCGATCGGAAAGCATCGCCCAAGTGGCTGCGCTGGCTGCCATCGGGACAGATTCTATTTACGGAAAATGTGGACGGCGGGGTGGGCGTGGCGATGCTCGACCCATCGGGGATGGAAGTCAAAAAGTTGTGGACGGAGGACGCCACGCTGACGGTGTCGGTGACGCCGGACGCGATGAACTCGGCGGCGATCCGCAATTCATCGGACCATCCATCGGAAATTTGGGCGGGGCCGATCGGCGAGTGGAAGCAGATCACGCGTGTGAATTCCGACGTGCATCCGTATTGGGGTGAATCGAAGAGCCTGCACTGGATGAACGAAGGTTTGCGCGTGCAAGGGCGGCTGCTTTATCCGCGCGGGTACGATCCGGCGCGCAAGTATCCGATGGTAGTGGCGGTGCATGGCGGACCGGCGGGCCTAACGCTCTCGCATTGGCCGAACACGTACGATTACGAAATGATGCTCGCGTCCGCCGGCTACTTTGTGTTCTTTCCAAATCCGCGCGGCAGTTACGGGCAGGGCGAGGCTTTCACCCGCGGGAATGTGCGCGATTTCGGTTACGGCGATTTGCGCGACATTCTGGCGGGAATCAACGAAGTGCTACGGACGGCGCCGGTGGATCCGGAGCGGATCGGTATCACGGGTTGGAGCTATGGCGGGTTCATGACCATGTGGGCCATCACGCAGACGCATATGTTCCGCGCGGCAGTGGCGGGCGCGGGCCTGTCCAACTGGCAGAGCTACTACGGCCAGAACGCCATCGATCAATGGATGATTCCCTATTTTGGCGCTTCCGTTTACGACGATCCGGAAATTTATGCGCGCAGTTCGCCTATCACGTACATCAAGAACGTGAAGACGCCGACGTTGATTCTGGTGGGCGAGCGCGATGGCGAATGCCCGCTGCCGCAATCTTACGAATACTGGCATGCGCTGAAGACGCTCGGCGTGGAGAATGAATTCGTGGTTTACGCCAACGAGGGGCACCGGATCTCGAAGCCGGAGAATCGCCGCGACGTTGTCCGTCGCGCGATTGCGTGGTTTGACGGGCACCTGAAGTAGCGCGAGCGGCGCCGGACTTATCTTGCGAACCGGCCCAGCAAGCCGGATGCGAAAGACAGCAGACACACAGCAGCGGCGAAGACGGTGGCATCGGCAACGTCTTTGGTGGGATCGATCTCGACCAGGTCCATCACGCGCACCTTGGGATGCGCGCCGCACAGGCGGGCGGCACTGCGCAACTCCGCCGGCGCGAGGCCGCCCGGCCGCGAACCGGGGGTGGCGGGTGCGAACACGCGGTCGAGCACGTCCAGATCGAGATCGACGTAGATGGCTTCGACATCTTCGTCGAGAAGATCGAGCGCTTCTTCGACCACGCTTTCGATGCCCTGCCGGCGCACTTCGGCGATGGGGATGACTTTGATGCCGGCTTCGCGCGCAACTTCGAAATAAGCGAGGGAATTGGCGAACGGTTGGATACCGATTTGGACGATCTGCGCTCCGGGCAAGCCATCGGCGAGGAGCGCGCGCACCGGATTGCCGTTGGTGAGCGCTGGAGTCAGGTCGCGCAGATCGAGGTGCGCGTCGAGCGTCAGCAAACCTGCCCGTGGAAGGCCGGTAAATAGTCCGTGACAGCCGGGGCGCGTGATGCCGTTATCGCCTCCGAGCAAAACCAGAGCATCGGCGGCGGCCAGGGCGCTTCTGACGGCGCTGGAAAGCGGCCCGAGCGCATCTTCCGGGTACGTTTCGGCAAGAGGGAGATCGCCGAGATCGGTGGCGGCGATACGGCTGAGGTCGCGATTGAATTCGAGGTCGAAAGTGCTCAGGCGAGCCAGAACGCCGCGCACGGCGGCAGGCGCGAGATCCGAACGGCCCGGCGTGATGGATCCCAGACGAAGCGGCGCGCCCAGAACGGCCAGCCGGCACGCTGGATCGGCCGCGTGCGCGCCACTGAGCCATGCGGCTGCAGTTGGCCAGTTCGGATCATCGGGCATCGGCGGCGCTCTCCTTGACGGTGGGATTTGAAACGTCGCCCTGCTGGTATACGACGACGCCGCGCTTGATCGTCACCGCGACCAGATTGACACCGAAATGGTAAGGCAACTCCCTGTAATCTTCGGCATCGAGAACAATGATGTCGGCCTGCTTGCCACGTTCCAGCGAGCCTGTGAGATCCGCCCGGCGCAGGGCGTGGGCACCGTTGATGGTGGCCGCGGAAACTGCCTCCGCGGGAGACATGCGCATGTGGATGCAGGCGAGCGAAAGCACCATGGGCATGCTGCACGTGGGGCTGGTACCTGGATTGAAATCTGTTGCCAGCGCCACTGCGACGCCCTTATCGATCAGCATACGCGCCGGCGCATAACGATCCTGTCCCAAGTGAAAGACGGAACCGGGAAGGAGCGTGGCGATGGTGGAAGACTGCGATAAGGCCTCCGCGTCATGCTCGTCGGCATACTCCAGATGATCGGCGCTGGCGGCGCCCAACTCGGCGGCGAGGCGGGCGGCGCCCGAGTGCGTGAACTGTTCGGCGTGAACTTTCAGCTCAAATCCAAGATCGCGCGCGCATTCCAGATAGCGGCGGGCCTGATCGAGAGTGAAGGCGCCACGGTCGCAGTAGACATCGGCAAACAGGGCGAGCCGTTGCCGGCGGATACGCGGCATGATGTCGGCGCACATCCAATCGATGTAGGCGTCGGAATTTTCGGTGTACTCAGCCGGCACCATGTGCGCGCCCAGATAGGTCGGCACGATGTCCAACGGCTGGCCGTCGATGGCTGCCATGACGACGAGCGTTTTCATCTCGCCCGTTTCGTCGAGAGCGTAGCCGGACTTGGCTTCGATGGTGGTGGCGCCGTGCCGCGTGAACTGGCGAACGGCGCTGCGGGCCTGCGCTTCGAGGTCTTCGGGGGCGGCCGCGCGCAAGGCCCTGACGCTGGATAGAATTCCGCCGCCGGCCGCGGCGATTTCGTGATAGCCGGCACCGGCAAGGCGCATTTCATAATCGAGCAGCCGGGGACGGCCATAAACCAGGTGGGTGTGACTGTCGACGAACCCCGGCATCACGACGCGGCCGGCGGCATCAATTTCGCGGATGTCCCGGATATCCGCCGCGAGCCGCTCGACCTCCGCCGCAGACCCGGCGGCCTCGATGGAGCCATCGCGCACCAGCACGGCGCCATCGGGAACCAAGCCCACATCTCCAAGGGCTGCCCCACGGCGGGGGCCGCCAGAGCCACG
>DATLVQ010000599.1:0-2395 GCA_035577325.1 Bryobacteraceae bacterium
GGTCGCGCAGCGACAGCGTCCGCAGAATTAACATGTCCAGGGAACCGGGCAACGAATCGTTCTTTTGGGCTTTGCGTCCCATACCAAGAATTCTTAGCTTATCGCGATGAGATTACGCGCGTCAAGTGCAGATTGGCGGGACCTCGCGCCGCAAGTTGTTTCGGGGCGCTCACGCTCGCCGGATGCGAATGGCAATTGAGCGATAAAGAGGCTGGTACGTCCGGTCTCAACGCTGGGCGTAAAGCGTCAGCGTGCTCCGTCCGTACATTCGCCCGCGTAAGTGAAAGCGGGCGCGGAGGCGCGTAACACACTGCGGCTCCACCCACCCCAACTGCCGATGCCACCAGCGCCGCCCGGAGCGATCTGGATAGCGGCACGCGATTCGAAATTGGCGGAGCCGGGCCAGGCGAACACTTCTTCAAACCCGATGAATGCCACCTGGAGATGAATGTGGTCGCGGACCAGAAGTTTTTCTTTCGTTGTTTGGCGGATCGAGCGATCAATGGTTTCGAGACAGGTGTAGTTCGGCTGACGCTCGAGGTTTTCTCCCATCCGCTCGAGGACTTGGTTAAGACGCACCATCTCCGGGCTGGGCTGAGGCCCTTTCCAAGCGGACAGGAGCAGAAACAGCAGAAGCCAGGAGCTCATAATCTTCCCTCCGGCTTTGATGCCAGGATCAGATTACCATGAATTTCGGACTGGACAATCCCGAAATACCCCGCGCATTCGGGCAGCGGCGGCAATCAGTCGGCCGAGCGCAATCCGCTCCCCCCTCAACACTTACGCCCTAATCGGAATCCAGATTTCGAGGCCGCCGGTTCCGGTGCGGGGGTCGAATTCTTCGCCGTAGCGTTCGAATTCGGGGGCTTCGGCGACCTGATGGCCGGATTCGGGCAGCCACTTATTCCAGATGGTGAACCAGGTGCAGCGGATGGCGGCGATGTGATCGCGATGGGCGAAGACTGCGTACCGGTGTTCGGGAATTCGCAGGCGGCTGAACTCGGCGGGAAGCCGGGAGAAGTCGGAGACCTCGACGCCGCTGATGTATTCGGTATTGCCGGCATCGTCGGTATTGCAAATGACGCCATAGGCGGTGCCGCCGACCTGCCCGGGGATGTGGCCGATGTGCGGCGCGAATCGCTGCCACTGCGCGGGAATGTTGGCGCAGGTTTCGGCGGTGTAGCGCTCACTCAACCCGGCGATGAGCAGCGTTTTGAAATTCTCGAAACGCGGTGGTTCGAGAGTGGTGAGCAGGGTCTCATCCATTTTGATCGCTTCCATAAGTTCGATTCCTTCCAGATTGCCGCGCGCGCGAAGGGCTTCGGGGGTGATCCCGAACTGATCACGGAATGCGCGGGTAAATGCCTCGTGCGAGTTGTATCCCGCATCGAGTGCGACGGTCAGAATGTCGGGCGCGCCGCCGGCGAGAGTGCGGGCGGCTTCAGAGAGTCGGCGGCCGCGCACATAGCGAACCACGGAGCACCCGGTAGCAGTGCCGAAGACGCGCGACATGTGATAGCGGGAGACGCCGCCGGCAGCGGCGACGTCATCGAGCGCCAGATCTTCGGCGAAATGGCTTTCTATGAACCAGAGAGCCTTTGCTACCGGATTCATAGAACGTTTCTCATCAGCACGAAGACAGAATAGCGGCTTTTTTGGGCGCGGATTTGATCGGGGTTGCGGTTGCGCGCGGGAAAGTTTGGATTGTTCACGAAGCTGAAATAGGAATCATTCGGAGCTGTTCGCTTGGAGTAGTCGGACACAAAGACCGCTCCCTTTGGTCAGGGCTCAGGAACCTGAAATTGAGCCTCGCAAAGCACCCATTGGGTTTCGCCTACCGTCATCCATGGCTGGACTCCATGTTCGCCGGGGCTGCTTTGTGAGATGTCTCACACACATCAATAATATTTGCTCGACAGCAAACATCTCGCACGAAACAGGTGTATGGTTGTCGTGTACACTCCCCCGCCGGGCCGCTATGCCGACGCTGGAGCGCCTAAGCCAACGGGCTGGCCGACTACCAGCGACCTTATGAGAATCCTACTTTACAATCCCGACAACGGCGTGACCGGCAATTTCATGCCGCATCTATGGATGTTTTTGTTGCAAGCGCGCACGCCTCCCGGGCACGAAGTGCTGCTGCTGGATGG
Organism: Bryobacteraceae bacterium; assembly: GCA_035577325.1. GTDB lineage: Bacteria > Acidobacteriota > Terriglobia > Bryobacterales > Bryobacteraceae > QHXW01. The sequence goes on from DATLVQ010000599.1 coordinate 2,151, forward strand.
CAACGCGCAACCGATGAATGACGACGAACTGGTCGAGTATGTGAAGGACCGGAAGATCGGCCTCGTCGGAATCGGGGCGATGACGCGGATGATTGCGCGGGCTTACCGGGCGGCGGACGCGCTGCGGGCGGCGGGCGTCAAAGTCGTGATGGGCGGGCCCCATGTGACGGAGTTGCCGGACGAAGCGTTGGGTCGTAGTGGCGGAGCGCGTCACTGTGACGCCGTGGCTCTCGGGGAAGCCGATG
>DATLVQ010000600.1:0-8378 GCA_035577325.1 Bryobacteraceae bacterium
GCTATATCGATCTGGAGGAGAAAACTCTGCAGCCCCTCGCAAATCCCTTCGGGCCAAAAGTGTTACCTATGTCTTAGGAACAATCTGTTACCTATGTGTCCGGTCCGGACACTGAATGCATGGTGGGCGCGACAGGACTCGAACCTGTGACCTCCTGCGTGTGAAGCAGGCGCTCTAACCAACTGAGCTACGCGCCCATTCAGGAACGCCGCAACCGTCAATCGGGCGATAACGCCAATTTACCGGCCCGTCGAATGGGATGAATTTAGTATTATAGCGTTAATGTCCCAGCGGGAAATCATGGAATCCCCGCCGGTCGCATTCGCTCCTTCCGTCGCCTTTGCGAAACTGGCTGCGCTCGAAACGGCGCTCGGATCTGTCATCCGCGGCAAGGCTGAGGCTGTGCGGCTTTCGCTGGTCTGCCTGCTCGCGCGCGGGCATCTGCTCATCGAAGACGTGCCGGGCGTTGGAAAAACTACGCTGGCGCAGGCTCTGGCGCGCTCAGTGGATTGCAGCTTCCACCGCTTGCAGTTCACGAGCGACATGCTGCCCAGCGATGTGCTCGGGGTCACCATTTATAACGTGCATTCCGAGGCTTTCGAGTTTAAGCCGGGTCCGATTTTCACTAATTTTCTGCTGGCCGACGAGATCAATCGCACCACGCCCAAGACGCAATCCGCGCTGCTCGAAGCCATGAACGAGCGGCAGGTCACGATCGATGGTCGTTCGCACGCCTTGGCTACGCCATTCATGGTGATCGCCACACAGAATCCGGTCGAGCATCACGGCACATACCCGCTGCCGGAATCGCAGCTCGATCGCTTCCTCATGCGGCTGCGCATCGGTTATCCCGATACCGCCAGCGAGCGCGACATCCTGCGCAATTTCTCCGAACCGCGCGCGGCCGTCGATCCGGTGCTTTCGGCGGAAGAGATTCTGCAGCTGCAGGCGATGGTACACCGGGTGACGGTGGACGAATCGCTGGTCGACTATATGCTAGCCATCGTCGAGAAAACGCGCGCGCACGATTCCCTGGCGCTGGGCGTTAGCCCGCGCGGTTCACAGGCGCTGTTTCGTGCGGCGCAGGCGTTGGCGCTGGTCGAAGGCCGCGATTACGCGATCCCCGATGACCTCAAGCGGCTGGCCGGTCCGATTTTCGCGCACCGCGTCGTAGTGAATGCGCGCGCGGCCCTGGCGCAGCGGCGCGGCGATCTGGGTGATCGCGTGATCGAAGAGATCCTGAGCCAGATTGACGTTCCGTTGTAAACGGTTTCCCTATACATGAAAACTGCAATCATCGGTCTGCCCATGGTGGGCAAGACCTCTCTGTTTACGATTCTGACGGGCGCACACCAGGACACTCGCTTGGGCTCGACCGCTGCGCGCACCGGCGTGGCGAAGGTGCCCGATGCGCGCCTCGACGCACTCGCCAAGATTTTCGAACCGCCAAAAATCACGTACGCTAGCGTCGAATACGTCGATTTCCCCGCGATCTCGAAGGAAAACCTGCGCGACCCCAGCTATCTTGCGGGGCTGCGCGTGGCCGACGCCTTTGCGCACGTTGTGCGGCTCTTCGATGACGCGACGGTACCTCACGAAAAAGGCTCCGTCGATCCGCTGCGCGACATTGATGATGTCGAGACGGAACTGGTGCTCAGCGATTTCGTCGTTGTTGAGAAGCGCGTCGAGCGTCTGGATAAAGACCGCAAGAAGATTAAGAATCCGGAGCTTGACCGCGAGTTCGAACTGCTCGAAAAATGCAAGACGACGCTCGAAGCCAACCAGCCGTTGCGGCAACTGGAGCTCGATGCCGATGGGGAGAAGCGCATTCGCGGGTTTCAGTTTCTTTCGCAGAAGCCCATGCTGTATGTGCTGAACATCGGCGAGCGGGACGCATCGCGGCTGCACGAAATCGAAGAGCATTACCGGGGCGGCTTGCTCAAGGGGCGCGCGCGCACCGAAGTCACGGCCGTCTGCGGCAAGGTCGAAGCCGAGATGGCGGAACTTCCGCCTGAAGAAGCTCGCGAATATCTGGCCAGTTATGGACTGAAGGAATCTGGGCTAGAGCGCCTGATCACGGCGTCGTATCGTCTGCTGGGCCTCATGTCATTTTTGACGGCCGGCGAGACGGAGGTCCGCGCCTGGACGATTCCCTTCGCCAGCACATCCGTCAAGGCCGCGGGCGCGATCCACTCCGATTTCGAGAAGAAGTTCATCCGCGCCGAAGTCGTGAACTGGAAATCGCTGGTGGATCTCGGCGGCTATCCAGGGGTGCGCGAGAAGGGTCTGCTGCGGCTCGAAGGCAAAGAGTACATTGTGAAGGATGGAGACGTGCTTGTGATCCGGCACGGATAGTCTCATGAAGAACATTTCACGCCGGGGATTTCTTTCCAGTGCGGTTGCGGCCGCTGCCTGCGTGGCGCGCGCGGATGCCAAGCCTTATACCGGCCGGACGCTGGTCGTGGTGACCGCGCACGCGGACGACTTCACTATTTTCGCCGGCGGAACCATTATCAAGATGATTGACGAGGGCTATACGGCGCACCTCATCCGCGTCACCAACGATGAGAAAGATTCCTACGATCTGGATGCTGGCGAGACCAGCCGCCGCAATACCGCTGAGATGCGGGCCGCCGCCGACATCGTCGGCATCAAAGACATCTATTCGCTTGATTTTCGCAACGACGAGATGGATCCCATTTCGGAAACCGAAGTCCGCGCGCGCCTGATCTACCTGTTCCGAAAATTGAGACCCTGGACCATTTTCACTTTCGATCCTTCCGCAAAATACGAAGAGAACCCGGACCACAAGAAAACTGCGCGCGCCGCCGAGGATGCGGCTTGGACTTCGCAGGGCCATCTATTTCTGCCCGAGCACTTCTCACAGGGGCTGGCCCGGTGGACGGTCGTCGATCGTTTCTACTGGGCGAGGCAGCTGGATGAGCAGGACGCCAACAAGATTGTCGATATCACGCCAACCATCGAGCGCAAAATTCGCGCCATCCAAGCGCACAAAACCATGATGCAGCACACGGCGTACTCGCTTAGGGAAAAACTTGAAGAAGCCAATTTGCGGCTGCCCTTGTTGGATAGCGTCGACGAATATTCCATCAACCGGCTGATCAATATTCAGATCCGCGAGCGCGCGACGGCAATTGGAGCGAAGCACGGTATGAAGTACGCCGAGGAATTCCACTACGTGCCGGTGGCCGCCGAGGGCAGTTACGTCATGAAGAACGCAGTGCCGCTCAATTAGGTTGCCTGTCTCTTCGACTGCCACCACGCGTAACCCAGAATGCCTGCGCTTCCGATAGTGCACAGCATGGCAAACCAATCTCCGTGCCGCGTGTAGAACGTAGTTTCTTTGACGTATGAAAAGCCGGTGCGCGAAGCGGATTCCACGTACTCGGGCAGTGTGCCTAGCAGCCTGCCGGCCGGATCGATTGTCCCTGTAATGCCGTCGTTGGTCGAGCGGAGTACCCAGCGGCGGTTCTCGGCCGCGCGCATGCGCACGATGTTCAGGTGTTGCTGCCGCGCGGCGCTTTTGTCAAACCAGCTGTCGTTTGAAATATTGATGAGCAGCTCAGCGCCACTGGCCGTGAACTGCCGCACGAAATTGGGGAACACAGACTCGTAACAGATGAATGTGCCGATGTGGTGATCGCCCACAGGCAGCACCACGACGTTGTCGCCCGGCTTGAAGTCGCCGATCTCCGTCGATATTTTGTTGGCGAAACCAAACGGCCAGGGTACGAACTCGCCAAATGGAACCAGATGCACTTTGTTGTACCGGCCCACCGCTTCTCCGGACGGAGCCACCAGCAGTGCTGAGTTGAGGGGCGCGCCATCGGAACGGTGCGCCACAACGCCCGCAAGGAAATAACTCTGCGTCACGCGCGCGGTGGTCGCCGCCATCTGAAGAAATCGAGGGTCGTCGGAGTAGAGCGGCGCGGGCACTTCAGGCCATACGAGCAGTTGCGGCGGCTGCGATTTGTCGGCGAGCGCGGTTTTCATGGAGAGAAGAACCAGCCGCTGCTCCATTTTCTCCAGAGATTGCGGCGTCCATTCCACGGTCTCCGAAATGTTGGGCTGCGCGAGAACTGCCACCTGCTTTCCAGGCTGAAAATCCGGCAAGCGGGGGAGCAGGATCAGCAAGGGCAATGGCAGGAGCCACGCAAGCTGCCGGCGCGGTCGCCGCAGCATCGCCAGCGCGAGCGCCACCGACATCGTCGCAAAAACAAACGACAACCCATAAACGCCGGTGTACGGCGCGAGGCGCATCGGCACGCCCATATCGATGCCCGCATTGCCCAATGGCAGCCATGCAAATGCCAGCGGCCCGTGCGTCACTTCAATCGCTACCCACAACGCCGATACGCCGGGAATCGCCCAAGATGTGCGCATGGGGATGCAGGCGACTAGTGCGAACACGCCCATGTGCAGCCCCTTGTACAGGCAGAACAGAACGAAAATCGCGGCGCCCGCCACCGGGCCCAGCCCGCCGTAAAACGACAGCACAAAATCAATCCAGTAGCAGACACCGCCCCAATAGACGATGCCGCACATATAGCCAAGGAAAAACCGGCGCAGAGGCCGGGGTTCGCGCGTTACGGCTATTAGAAGCGGCGCGAGCGCCACCGGCGCGAGCCACACAATATCGAAACGCGGAAAGGCGAAGATCAGCAGGACAGCGGTAATCACCGCCAGTGCGTAACTCAAGGGCTCGTCCGGTGCGCCTGCTCGGTCAGTTGGTCCGCCATGTAGGAACTGCGCACAAGCGGTCCGCTGAACACCATTTTGAAGCCGAGCGACCGACCGTAGTCGCGATAGGAATCGAACTGCGTGGGTTCCACATACGCTGCCACTGGCAGATTGTAACGAGTGGGTTGCAGGTACTGGCCGATGGTCGCTACATCGACGCCTGCGGCATGCATGTCGCCCAGCAGCCCGCGCACTTCCTCGCCAGTCTCGCCCAGCCCTACCATAAAACCCGATTTTGTAAGCACATCGGCCCGGTACTGGCGCGCAAACGACAGCACGCCCAGCGATTGATCGTAATTGGCCTGGGGGCGCACGCGGCGGTAGAGGCGCTCGACTGTCTCCATATTGTGATTGAACACGTGCGGTCCGGCATCGAGCACGCGCGCCACCGCGTTATGATCGCCACAAAAATCCGGCGTTAACACTTCAATCCGCGCCTCGGGCAGCGCGCGGCGCACTTCGCGCACCGTTTCGGCAAAATGATGTGATCCGCCATCCCCTAAGTCGTCGCGATTCACGCTGGTGATCACGACATAACGCAGCCTCATTTCCGCCGCCATGCTCGCGACGTTGGCCGGTTCGTCGGGATCGAGGCGCATGTCCTGCCTGGCGGGCGAGCCTTTGGGCACGGAACAGAATCCGCAACCACGCGTGCACAGGTTACCTAGGATCATGAAAGTCGCCGCACCGCGATGGAAACACTCGTGGATATTGGGGCAGCGCGCGGATTCGCACACGGTGTGCAGGCGTAGTCGGCGAAGATCCGCCTTCAGCCGGTGCAGGGATTCAAAATGCGTTGGATTTCTCCGCGCCCACTCGGGCAAACGCTGCCGAACCGAGAAGCGGCGCGAACCGGAGATTTGTACCAGCGGACTGCTCACCGCCGTTATTTTCGCACGAGGGGATGAAAGCCCGCGCTCTCGAGATCGGCCTTGGCTTTGCCGAGCGTGGCCGCATCTGCGAACGGTCCCACCATCACGCGAAAAAGTGTAGCGTTGGGACCTGGCGTCAACTTTACGGGAAATCCCTTTTGCTTGAGGGTATCCACCACCACGCCTGCCTGGGGCTGCGCCACCGCCGCCACTTGCAGGTACATGGTGCCCGGTCCCGGAGTCACCGATACGACACCAGCCGGCGCAGAAGCCTCGGCCTTCTTCGGTGGCGGAGCTGGGCGCGGGGCCTCGGCTGTCGCCTCTTTCTTCTGCGGCCTTTCTGTAGGCGGTACTGATTTCGTTTCCACGGGCGCCAACCCTTTGCTCTCTACCTGTGCGGACGAGGGAGCCGCCGATGGCAGCGCCGCCGGTGAGGCGGCTTCGGGCCGCTGGCTGCTCGCGACCGTCGTCGGCGGCAGTGAAGAGGCCGATGCCGGAGCCGAGTTCCGCCCGACGACGTAGCCCATCGTAAAGAACACGCCAAACAGAATCACGATGATGAAAAAAGCGCTGAGCAGTTGCCGGTTCCCCAGCACCAGTTCATATTCGCCGTCGGTTTTGCTCATAGAAGTTGTGGGCATTCGCGTTGCCTACGCTGACGCCGGAGGTTTCGGCCCATCCCCGGCGATATGGTCCAGCGCGCGCCCCAAAGAAGAAAGTATATCCAGCGGCAGCGGGAAAACGATAGTTGTGTTCTTTTCGGTGCCGATTTCTACCAGTGTCTGCAAGTACCGCAACTGGAGTGCCGCCGGCTGCTTCTGGATCACTTCCGCCGCCATGGCCAGTTTGGTCGATGCAGTGTATTCACCTTCGGCGTGGATGACCTTGGCGCGGCGCTCGCGCTCTGCCTCGGCCTGCCGCGCGATGGCGCGTATCATCTGCTCGGCCAGATCCACCTGTTTCACCTCTACCATGGTCACCTTCACACCCCATGGCGCCGTGTGCTGGTCAAGTATAGCTTGCAACCGGACATTTACCTTTTCCCGCTGGCTCAGCAGTTCGTCCAGTTCGACTTCACCCAGTACGCTGCGCAAAGTGGTCTGCGCGAGCTGCGAGGTGGCGTAGAGAAAATTTGAGACCTCGATCACCGCCAGCGTGGGGTCGAGCACGCGGAAATAAATCACGGCGTTCACTTTTACCGTAACGTTGTCGCGCGTGACCACGTCCTGCGGCGGAACCTCCAGCGTGTCGACGCGGAGTGATACGCGGACGATACGGTCTATCGGCGCGAACACCAGGATGAGTCCCGGGCCCTTGGGCTTCGGCAGAACGCGTCCCAGGCGGAAAATCACGCCTCGTTCGTACTCGGCGAGAATCTTGATCGAGGACAGCATGTAAATGACGATGATGAGAACGATCACCAGAGTCGAAGTGTCGAATGGCATAGGTCAGCCTCGCGATTGATTTTGTAACGGTTCCACAGTCAGGTTGAGGTGGTCGATCGCCGTCACGCGTACCCGGTCGCCCCTCTTGAGGGGCGCCGTCGCCACCGCGTTCCAATATTCTCCGCGGACAAGGATGCTTCCCTCGGGTGCGAGATCGCTCACGGCCACGCCAATCTCACCGATCATTCCCTCGCTGCCAGTAACGACTTTGCTCGCCCGCGCGCGAACCACCAGCGATACCAGGAACACGGTGATCGCGGCGAATGGTATGGCCAGCGAGATGGCCGTCGAGAGATGAATGCGCATTTCAGGCAACGGGCTGTTGATCAGCAACACGGCACCCAGCACCATGGCCGCCGCTCCACCTGCGGCCAAAATCCCATGCGAAGCAAACTTGGCTTCCAGGACGAAAAACGCAAACGCCAGGATCAGCAGCGCGGCGCCAAGCCAGTTAATGGGAAGCATGGATAGTGCCGAAAGCCCCAGCAGCACCAGGATAGCGCCGGCCACGCCGGGGAAAATCAGGCCGGGGCTGGAAAACTCCGCGTAAATGCCCAGCGCGCCAAGCACAAGAATGATCAGCGCGATGTTGGGATTGCTGATCGCCGACAATACGCGCTCGCGCAGGTTCTTTTCGTAGACGACGATTTCGGCACCGCGCACGTGCAGCGTATTCTTGCGTCCGTCGAAGCGTGTAATCTCACGCCCATCGAGCTGGCGCAGCAAGTCCTGCTCGTTGGCGGCGATCATCTCGATCAGGTGATTCTCGAGCGCTTCTTTTTCAGTAAACGATTTGCTCTCGAGCACGGCTTTCTGAGCCAGGTCGCTATTTCGCCCGCGCTTGACCGTCAGGCTGCGCAAAGAGGCCGCCGCGTCGTTCTCCACTTTCTGCTTCATGATCGGGTCCATCTCGGTCCCGATCAGCACAGGATGCGCCGCTCCGGTATTGGTGCCTGGCGCCATGGCGGCCACATCGCCCGCTTCCAGCAGGAAAAAGCCTGCCGACGCCGCACGCCCGCCACTCGGTGCGACGTATGTCGCCACCGGAACGGGCGAGGCCACAATTTTCTGGATAGTCTCGCGCATGGCGTCCATGAGCCCGCCCGGCGTGTTCAGACGGATCAGCAACAGATCGTAGTGCTGGCGCTCCGCTTGTTCGCACGCGCGCGAAACGATCTCCACAGTGACGGGATGGACGATGGAATCGACATCCACCTCGAGTACGCGCGGCGCGCCAGGCGCCGCCGTCGCGAGAGCCACCCACGACAACAAGATCCAACAACGCAGTACCAACGGTAAC
>DATLVQ010000601.1:0-4849 GCA_035577325.1 Bryobacteraceae bacterium
GGGTCTTACGAGTGACGAGAAGAGCGACTTGATCCAGTATCTACTGAGCCTTACATTTGGACCCAAGGGGTCCACCGACAAAGCAGGGAAATCTTCCGTAACGCCCGATCATCATTAAAACGGGGAGGGCGCGGAGCTGTATGAGAAGCTTGAGCTTCCGTGTCAACGCGGCTTTGTGCCAGGTAGTACCCCAAACTTCTGCACAATAGTCGGTCTCGCGGCGGTGACGATACACCCGCCCCAAGGGCGTGTTGCTCGCGAAGGCGCCGCGGCTACATCTTTACTTCTTGAAGCTGAATCGTGTTGCCATTGACCTTTCCAGTGATCGTGACGTTGTGGCCGATGGGATCCTGCACCTTTGCAGCATCGTCGACTTATAGACTTGCCATCGGAACATACTGCCGTGCCCGGTGGTCGAGTAATACCAAAGCTCAAAGGGCAGTTTCTTGTGCAAAAGAGTACTCCGCTCGGAAGGAAAGCTGGCTGGGAGGCCCAGCTGCCGTTTCTAGCCGTGTGGTACCGTACAACCCGCGTGCGTTTCAACCGCGTCGGTAGGAGCCGAAAATGCTAGGCTAATGCCAGAGTTGGAGAATGGCTATGCGTGTTAGAAACGTAATCATGAGTTTTTTAGCAGCAGCGATGATGCTGATGGCGGAGACGGCTCAGGATCGCCTAAAGGAAACAAGCATGGTGTTCACTGAGATTATGCGCACACCGGAAAAGGGAATTCCCGAAGAGCTTTTGGGTAAGGCCCACTGCATTGTGATCATTCCAGGGATGAAGAGCGGCGCCATCGGTATAGGCGGCAAGTATGGACGCGGTTACGCCATGTGCCGAAATAAGTCTGGAGTAGGCTGGGGAGCCCCGGCAGCGATGCGGGTTGAGGGGGGCAGCCTTGGCCTCCAGATCGGCGGGCAGTCCACCGATGTCGTCATGCTAGTGATGAACGACCGCGGAATGCAGCATCTTTTGAAGAGCAAATTCACACTGGGCGGAGATGCTTCCGTAGCGGCCGGCCCGGTAGGCAGGGAGGCCACAGCAAAGACGGATGCGACTATGGGCGCGGAGATTCTATCCTGGTCACGGGCTAGAGGTGTCTTTGCCGGAGTATCTTTGCAGGGCGCAACCCTTAGGAATGATGACGAAGGCAATCACGAAGTGTATGGAAAGGATATCACCAGCAAAGAGATCCTCACCTCGGACATGACTCCTCCGGCGGAGGCACAGTCTCTGATCACGGCCCTCAACCGATACTCCAAAGTTGAAGGACACGACAGCGCCGACCGGGCAAAACCGGAAAAATAACCGATGGGCAAGAGTGCTGCCTCGCCTCTACGGTCTATACGACGCACTGCGGTATAAACCGCGAGCGCGGTCGGGCATGAACGTTCGGCAGGTCGCCCGAGGTAATGACGCCGAACAGATATGCCCAATCTAACCCGAAATCCCATCTGTAGGGGAGCCGGCTTATGTCGCGGTGAGCTTCCATCCAAGAAGTGCGGCGGTGTGCGCGAAGCGGCCAAACCCGAGATGTCCAGCTTGCATCGATACTAGATCGGCGAAAAGCTCCGGGCGAGATTCGAGCGCCGCAAGAACGCGGGTCCGAAACTTGGGCCAGCGATCGAGCAGGAGCATGAGATCAGCCATAAAGAGTGGACGGCAATTGATTTTCCGGTGGGAACGCTCGTATAGCGATAGGTCACCGGTGGCGAGGGCCTGGCTGAGGGCCGCGGCCTGCTGGAAGGCGAGTGAGAGGCCATCGCCGGTAATCGGATCAACCGTGCCTGAGGCATCGCCGATCAAAGCGATCTGACCATTAACAACGCGGGTCAACTGGCGGGTCGCGGCGAGCGCGCCGCGGTCCCCCGATGCCGGCTCGCATGCGGCAAACCGCAAGTTAAGCTCTGGAAATCGGCTTAAGGCATTGTCGATCCTCAGATGAGGATCGCGCGAGAGTAGTGCTACGCAGATTTCGTCGGTGGCGACTTGAGTCAGGTAGAACTGGCAGTCGGCGCCCCAATGAATTTCGATGTAGTTGGACCAAGGCGTCGTGCGGTAATGACGACGAAAGCCGAAGCGGCGCGACTCGCGCTGGAATACATCCAACCCTGCCCAACGGCGCACGCTCGATTGCGCACCGTCAGCGCCGACGATCCACCGCGCCGAAAGGTGGTTCCGGCCAAAGCGAACCGTATGGCCATTGAGATCGGTGACTGGAGATCCCCAAGAGACCTCAACACCAGCTTCCTGTGCGCACGCCACAAGCAAAGAATGCAGCGCAGTCCGTCGAACACCAAGTCCTACGCCTTCAGGAAAATCCGCGTTGACAGAATGGCTCGACCCAGCGAAGCGTATGCCGCGAAATGATATACCCGCCGATTGCGGAATGTGGATACCGAGCCGAGATGCGGCCGTTAGTGATTCCGGCATTAATCCCTCGCCGCAAGCCTTGTCGATTGGAGGACGCTCTGCGTCGGCAAGTATCACACGGAAACCAGCGCGCCGTGCGGCGATAGCCGCCGCAAGTCCAGCTGGCCCGCCCCCTAGCACGAATACGTCCGTATCGAACATACAACCTACGAGCGAAGCAGCACCAACTCCGAGCAAAAGCCCGGGCCCGTGGCGCCGAGAAGGCTCCAGGATCCCGGCTGTGACCGGTGGCGGGTCACGTAGTCTTCGAGCACAACCAGAACGGACGCCGACGAGAGATTACCGACTCTCCGCAGGCACTCCCAAGAGGGCGCGAGTGCGGCCTCATCAACGCCGAGGGCCTCTTGGGTGGCTTCGAGAATCTTCGGCCCTCCCGTATGCATGATCCAGTTTGCAATGTCGCGACGTCTCAAGCCGTGGTCGCCGAGGAATGCGTCGACGTCGCGACCGAGATTTTCACGGATCACGTCGGGAACGCGGGGCGAAAGAATAATCCGAAAGCCCTTTTCGGAGATGTCCCAGCCCATGACATCTTCCGTCCCGGGGTAGAACGTGGACCGCGAGTCGACGATATCGATACCTGGGATCTCGACGTCAGCACCCGCCACGAGCACCGACGCCGCACCGTCGCCAAACAGGCCAGAAGAGATGAGGTTGGCTGCGGAGGTGTCGTCGCGCTGCAGCGTCAGCGAGCAGGTTTCTACGCTCACTAATGCCGCGATCTGGTTCGGATACGCGCGTACATAGTCGGCGGCGCGCGCGATCCCAGCTGCACCGCCGACGCAGCCGAGCCCAAACACCGGTACGCGTCGTATGTGCGGTGGAAGTCCCATGCGATTGATGAGTCGTGCGTCAACGGACGGACTCGAGACGCCGGTAATGGACATGAAGATCATCGAACCCAAGCGAGCCGCCTCAAGACCTGCTCGCGCGAGTGATCTGCAGAGCGCCGCGCTGCCGAGCTCCTCGGCCGCGTTGAACCATGCACGATTCGCGTTACCCCAAGTGCTAAGACCGTAGTACTCGATCATTGGCAAAGCGAGGTGGCGGCCGTCCACGCGAGCCCGTGAGTGCAGCCGGGACAAGAGCTGCGGGTTCTCGAGCCGGTCGCCCCAGTATTTTTGGAGCGCATCGAGTAGCGCCTCTTGCGTGTAGTAGTTTTTAGGGAATGCACTCGCAGCGCTGACAATTTTCATTGCAATTTCAGAAGCGCCTCCCGGTACAACTTGTTGTTCGTATTAGCCGCTTGATCATCCTCTACGTCGCCGGGCTGTCCTTGTCTCCATGGTCGAAAGCGAAAGCAACAGCCGAGGCCCAGGGGGCATGTCGCATAGCGTTGAGCCAAGAATCGCAAAGCTCATCCTGGTTATCCCCGGCCAGCCGGCCATCCAAAATAGAATTCCCCCTAGAGCCTCTGCGATCACGTCGCATTTGGCAATGCAGCCATTAGTGGAAAGAGTAGCTTAGCAGGGCTCGCAAGTTGAACAAGCCGTCATTCGTTGTCGGCGCATTCGGGCTTCGTTGGACCCACAGGGGAGTGTAGAACGCATCCACGGTAAATACCGCGCGCTTTGTGACTAAGTAGCTGACCCCTGCACTAGTGGAAAATGTCCCACCGTGCGTCCAAAGACGGGTTCGGTCGAGCCCGTCCTGCACCGGCGCATGGACCTGAAAGGCGCCATCGATGAAATTGCCTGCTACGGCTACATGGGGCACTAACTTCGGCATGCGTTGAATCCGATAGGCAACTTGCATTTCACTTCCGGCATAGCGCAACGTGGCGACATCCGCCGACTCACCCACGCACTCCGTGGGATTGTTCGCAGATCCTGGTGCGAACGCCAGCACGCTATGTGGACAAGTGAATGCGCCTTTTACTGACCCGACTTGGCCGTACCCTCGCCAGTTCACCGTCCACTGCTTTCGTTCCAATATGGGCCGCTCCAGGCCGAATGCCAAGAGGTGCGGTGTGATGCCGAACGTCTCGAACGGCGGGGGCGCGGCAATGATCGCCGTAAACTTTGCGGGCAGGCCAATTCTCACGACAGGCCTGGCGAATATGGGGGCTTTGTTGAGGTCCTCGGGAGCCTTACCATTGAAACCGATTTGCCTTTGCCCGGCGTTAAGCGTCGGGAGCCATCCTACTTCGAATCCCACTGTGATAGACCCGGCCCGGTGCCCATCTTCCGATTCAGGCGGCTGCAGGCCGTTCAACAGCGTTGCCGATGCGAAGTATTTGAGCCCCCAGGCTTCCGGGCGATCAAAGCTAACGTGATAGGTACTATTGAAGTTGTATCCAGTGGTAGCTCCGCCGCCGCTTGTTCCGCCAACTCCGCCTCCTGTTCCCCCGCCGCCTCCAGTTCCTCCGCCACCTCCGCCGTATTGACCCATAGCATTAACTGCGAGTAAAGCGGCGATT
>DATLVQ010000602.1:0-3902 GCA_035577325.1 Bryobacteraceae bacterium
CCTCGGTGAGAATCATTCCACCCGCTCCCGCGCGAGTGACAATATCGATACTTTCGCAGCCTGTGAACTCGGCCAGAACGGGCTTGCCGTTCTTCATAACTGGTCTGCCAGCTTCAACCTGCGCGTTTCCGTTGGCTCGGATCGACATGCCCGACCACGGAGCCTTCGTGAAAATCTGCGGCGCCATGTCGGCGGCAAATCCGGCCATTCCGTACAGGCCGGGTCCGTGCTTGTCGCTTTCTTTCCAATACGCCGGCCCTTCCAGCGCGCCCACAAGTTTGTGCCAGTCGCCTTCCGGCCGCTCGGCTTCCTCGGCCTTGGTCGCATGATTGATGTAAATCTGCGTCCCTTTTCCGAAAACCGTTGGCCCGTCACGCTTTAGCACTTCTGCGGGGTAAAATGCGCTGGAGCCTTCGCCGGGTGCGATAATCTTGATTTCTTTGACCGCTTTTCCGGCAGACTCAAACAATTCAATAGCTTCCGATTCTGCCCAGTTCAGCGACTCGACAAGCTTAAGAGTTCCAGATGTTCCACGTGGAACCACGGCCGCTTCGGTCGCATCGGTGGAATCCCCACCGCGCCACGCCTTTGGAAGCTCCGAAGTCCAGCCCTTCTCTTTCGCAATTCGAATGATGTTTGCCTTCAGCTTCGACATGCCGTAATTCGCGGAGCCAGCGCGCCCCATCGCATGAACGGCCGCGCCAACGTCAGACGGCTTGAGAATTGGGAAGGATTTGCCCTTTCCAGCGAAGGAACCTTCGTCGGCCTTATCCCGTTCACCCTTCGAAATGAACCGCTCAATCAGCGGACAGGGGCCTTCGGTGTAAAGTTTGGCCTCCTGCATCGCCGTGTAGTGGTCGTCTTCGTCGGCCAATTCTTCGTAACCGATGGTCGGGGAAACGTCTACCGCATTGGCAGTGTCCACGTTCGTCATGGACTTGCCACCCATTGAGCCAATTTCGTAAGGGGCTTTCTTCAGCTTGCCGCTCGAGGAGTAAACCACGTCGCCGGATTCGCCGTCTCCGTTGTGGTTCACGTAATAGCCGTAACCGCCAGTTCCCTCATGTGCCACTGAGATGGCAGACGAAAGTTTGCTGCTAACGTCGCCGTGCATCATTCCAGCTTCTTGAAGCTTGAACGCTAAAACCTGAATGCCGGGATTGAGAGCGACGGTAGACATACTAAGCCGCGCAGCCTCCGCGAATCCCTTGGTTTCGAATAGCGTCACGAGTTGTGCTCGCGTCAGCTTTCCGCGCTTGGCGTCCGGTTCGTTCAAATTGCAACAGCCGTGTGGATGAATAATTCCCGGCGCAGGCCCCGCCGATTCCCTGTTTACACCCCGATAGCAATCCAGCGAATCCGTGTCGAAGTACTTGCACCGACCGCAGGAAAAGCCCTGCTAGAAGGACGGCGCATCGCTTCCCGTTTGGGCAGACGAACAAAATGTGAGCCGTGTTTTGGTATCCCTCCGTCGTTCCGAGGTCGATATCGAACGAACCAATGGGCTCATCGCTTGGCCATTCATCCCGGCTGTCTCGCACCATGTTTCCGGGTTCAGCCACGTAACATCCCTCCGCAATCTGCCCGTGGACATCCTAGCCCGGTACCGCCGTTCGCGCATGGAATTGCATCGCCAACGCGACACTCTTTGTCGCAGAGTTCGCAGACGCACATCGCGTCGAGGATCGAGCCAAGCTCAGCCAAGAATTGCGTCTCAGCGGGTAGGGCTTTGTCGTGGACATTCATTTCAGAACTTCGCGGCCATTGGTAGTACCGTACTACAGGTTGCGGTACTATCCAACAAAAGCGCTACGAATCTTAGTAGTATAGGGAAACCGATGGAAACCCAAACAGCTTCCCCTTTGATGTGCTCGAAGTGTGAGAAGAATCCCCGCGCCGATCAAGATAGCTCTAATCCATGGTGTCTGGCATGTCGCGCCACATACCAGCGCGACTACGTAAAAAAAATCAAGAGTCAGACTGCCGAGCAGGCTTTCGCCCGCGGGGTTGCTGCGACCAAGGCTCTGTTTGCCGGGGAGTTCTCGCGCTTAGGAATCGGTCAGTTTACCGGCTTCGATGTCGCGGCGCTGATTCAAAATGCGCCTGGTCCGAAGTTCGAAGCCTAAATCTTGGCGATTCGGACTTCGTGAATCATCGCCGCGGTGAACGTCGCCGGCATCCAAGGGCAGCGCTGTACGGCTGCGTGGTTGGTGTTCAGGTAGTTCGCGGCCTCAGCATCGGACAGTTTTTCCAGTCCCACGAGCGCCGCACGAACGAGCCGGATCATGGCTGTGATGAAATCCTGCGTCACTAGTTCTGAGGAGATTGCCACATCAAACGCCGTAGGTGACCGTGAGCGTCGAGCTTGTCGGCACGAATACCCACGTATTGTAGAGGTCGTATGCGTCCGTCTGGTCCGCACCGTTCTGAGGGAAAATAACAGGCACGGCGGCTGGCAGGTCCACGCCGCGGGACGCTGACACGTTCGCATCACCCACGTTGGACACGCCGACTTCAGAGCAAAAGAGAATCCAGCGTGCGCGTAGTCCTGGAGTCGCCACGAGCCTTACCGCAGTTGAACTTCCAACGATGTCTGCAATTGTGTGGACCGTCATACTCGGAAACTATATCACGTCAGTCAATCCGCGTGCCGCTTCAAGCAATTCATCCTCGGAGGGATCACGTTGGACGAGCGCCGGCGTCACGAGCCATTGCAGTACGCCTTCAGGATCTCCGTCACCCGTTTTGACCTTCAGATACGCCACGGCGCCCCAGTCCATTCGCAGTTCGTCAGGCCCGCCTGTCAGACCCATGAGCCAGAGAATCAGCTTGTTCAGGTTGGGATCGTGTCCGACGACGAGCACGTCTTTCGATTGCTGCGCGAGGCGTTCGATTTCCTTCCACGCTTCCACTGGGTCCTTGTCGGGCTGAAGCATGACCGTTCCCGCGACGTGCGCCCCGAGCGATTCCGCCATTATTTCGGCCTGCTCCTGCGTGCGGGTGAACGGCGATGCAATGACAATATCGACGCGGCCTATCAGCTTCGTGAGCCAGCCCGCGACCGCCGCCGCTTCTTTCTTCCCATCGGCCATTAGTGAGCGCGTGGCGTCAAGCGGGTGACCGTTTACCGGGCGACTATGCCGAGCCACGTAGAGATTCATAGGGGAATGGTACTACGAAACTCGTACTATTGAATCTCACAAATCTGTGCCGCACAATTGGTTCATGGAAACGAACCGCTACCAGAGGAGGAAAGCGAAAGCGATGGCCGCGACTTTCATGCTGGCCGCCTGCGCCTCAGATACACCGCTCGCCAATCTTCCGTTGCTGGCTTCGCGGATGACCGATAACCAATGGCGATGTGTCGCATTCCAAGCCGGTCAGGCCGTTCCCGACCACGCCGCCAAGGTTCTCACGGTCGCCCTGCTCGCCAAACTTTCCTAGAAGATTTGAATATCGCAAACAGGGCTCCAGTGCTTGACTGTCCCAACCATCTGCGCCGTCCACGTACAGCCGCATTTTGGGCACTCCCACGAATCCGCCGTGAAAGTTGGGTCCTTCATTTTCTTCCACAGGGGTTTATTGCAACAGGGATCGGGCTCGACGGTTTGAAGTTGCTCACTCACAGATACATCAGGGGGTTACCGTGCTCATCGCGGATGACGCGCCGCCGTTGTTCTGGCGTGGTGTGCCAGCTTGCCGCATCCTCGCGCCGCTCGCGCCAGTAAGCCACCAGCGCAACGAACCCGCAGCCTAGGCCAACAATCAGGCAATTAAGCGATGTGAGGTGTTCCATGAATCGAGAGTACGCGGTACGTTTGCGCGGTGCAATAGCCCGAACACCTTAGAAAGATACCTAGGCTGCTTTCTTTCGCAGGTTGCGCAACGCCTCGATGAACCGA
>DATLVQ010000603.1:0-5603 GCA_035577325.1 Bryobacteraceae bacterium
CTTGCTGAATCTGGCCGCTGTCTATATGGCGCAGCGGCGTTTCACCGATACCGCGCGCCTCTATCAGCGGGCGTTACCGCTGCGGGAACGAGCAGTGGGATCCGAGCATCTGAAACTAGCGGAAGCCTTGGAACATTACGCCGGCGTTCTGCGCAAGCTCGAAGAGTATGCCGAAGCCGAAAAAGCGGAAGTGAGGGCCACCGGAATTCGCGTGCGCAAAGCGGTGCAGGCCGACCGGGCGGCGCTGCGCATTGACGATGGCGCTGGCCGGTAGCTGCGGCGCTCAGCTTTTGGGCGCCTCGCGCGGCCGCCGGCGCTGCTCGAAATTCCAAGCGGTGTCTACGATGTTGCGCAGCTCGGAGTAACGCGGCGTCCATTGCAATGCGTGGCGGAGCTTGGTGGAATCGGCCACCAGCTCGGGCGGGTCGCCCTCGCGGCGCGGACCGATCGCGAACGGCACTTTCTTTTCCGTCGCCGCCTCCACTGCCGTCACCACTTCGCGGACCGAATACCCTGAACCGGTCCCGACATTGAAGACATCCGAATGCCCTCCGGCGAGCAGCGATTCGAGCGCCTGGATGTGCGCTTGCGCCAAGTCGTTCACGTGAATGTAGTCGCGGATACAGGTGCCGTCCGCCGTGGGGTAGTCATCGCCAAAAATGGTGATGGGCTCGCCGGTGACGATCGCGCGGAACAGCAGCGGGATCAGGTGCGTTTCAGGGTCATGTTCTTCACCCAGCCGGCCGTCAGGATCGGCTCCGGATGCGTTGAAATATCGCAGGGCTATACTGCGCAGCCCGTGGATCTGATCGAACCAGTGCAGCAGCTTTTCCACCATCACTTTCGATTCGCCATACGGGTTGACGGGCGCGTACGGAGACTCTTCCTTGATCGGGATTGCAACGGGCATTCCGTAAACCGCCGCCGTGGAGGAAAAAACCAGCCTCCGCACGCCGGAACGCAGCATAGCCGTGAGCAGCGAGAGCGAACCGCCCACGTTGTTCTGGAAGTACAACTCCGGCACGCGCATCGATTCGCCCACCGCGATGGACGCCGCGAAGTGAATGACTGCGTCAAAGGACCGTTCGGCGAAAACGTGGCGGAGGGCTTCGGTATCGGTGACATCCACGGTCCGCAACCGCTGGGGATCGACATTACGGCGATATCCACGCGAGAGGTTATCTACGACGGTCACGTCGTACCCCTGCGCGACCAGCAGTTTCACTGTATGGGAGCCGATGTATCCGGCGCCGCCTGTGACCAGGATGGAGTTGGACTGGGCCAACATTCGATTGTAATTGGAACGGCCAGGTTGCGTGTCGCGAACTTGCATCGTGGGTTACGCGTTGGACACGCTGCGGCCCTGTCCTACCATGCCAGTAGAGGTCAGGCACGTGTCAGCCATCCAGGAAGCGCCCGTGGTTACTTTTCAGAGCGAAGGTGATATTGCCGTGGTCACGCTCAACCGGCCGCACCGGCGCAACGCTCTCTCGCTCAATCTGATGGCCGAATTGATGCGCACGCTCAGCGAAATCGGGAAAAATCGCGAGATCCGCGCCGTGATTCTGGCGGCCGCGGGGAACGTATTTTGCTCAGGCCATGACCTTTCCGAAATGACGGGCGGCGACATTAATGAGTACCGGCACATCTTCGACGTCTGCACGCAATTAATGGAAAAGCTGCAATCGATCCCGCAGCCGGTGATCGCCGACGTACAGGGCGTCGCCACGGCGGCGGGCTGCCAACTAGTGGCCTCATGCGACCTGGCCATCGCGTCCGATCAGGCGTCTTTCGCCACGCCCGGCGTCAAGATCGGCCTGTTCTGCACCACGCCGATGGTGGCGCTGACCCGCGCTATCGGGCGAAAGCGCGCATTCGAGATGCTGGTCACCGGCGAAATGGTGGATGCGAAGACCGCGGCCGAATGGGGGCTGGTTAACCGCGTCGTGCCGGCCGCGCAACTCGCCGCCGAAACGCGTAAGCTCGCCGCGCGCATTGCGGACGCGAGTTCGCTCGTGATGGCCATCGGCAAACAGGCGTACTACACGCAGATCGATCTCGATCAATCGAAGGCCTACGCGTATGCCAAAGAGGTGATGAGCATGAACGCGCTGGCCGCCGATGCGCAGGAAGGGATTTCAGCGTTTCTCGGGAAGCGGCGGCCGTGCTGGAGCGGTAGATAGCCGGTAGATCACGGTCGTCGGCGTCCGGGCCGCTTCCTGATATTGCGCCAGCCACGGGCGAAGTTCCGGGTAGCGATCCATGGCCAGGGCGGGGTTGTAGAGGCTCAAACCGTCGATCACGATCATCGGACGCGCACGTGCCAGCTCCTCGCGATTGGCGCGCGTGAAATCAGACGCCACCGGCGCGGATTGCGTGAGATGCCGGTCGGCCGGAACACCGGTAAGGGGCTGCGAATCGAGAAATCGCGTAGCCGCCGGCAGACCGGTGTAGATCCACAGGTCGGGCCGGAACCCCCAGACGAAGAGCGTATCGCCGGGACGGCTCGTTTGCAGGGCTAGGCGCGCGGCGGCTCGACTGTCCTGATCCATCGCAACATCGGCCCAAACGTGTGGTCGGCCGGTGGCGAGATCGCGCGCCAGCATCGCGTAGCGCGGGCCGAAGCGAATGAGCGGAATCAGTAATAGAACCAGCGCGAAACCGCGTTTCCGCCCGAGCGACACCATGCCTCGCGAGGCGCAAATTACCAGCAGGGGCAAGAACTGGAAAAAATATCGCGGGAAGAAGCGCCACCCCACCGCGGCGGCGGCGAGCGAAAGCGCGGCCCAGGCCAGCAATTTCCAGCGTACGGCACACGCGCGGGAATGCGCGAGCCAGCAGATTGCCGCACCTACCAGTGCGGCGTGGAATCCCAGCCAACTGGCAGTGCGGATGATGCCATCGCGCAACGGGTGCTCCAGAAAAGTCGTGCCTGCGTACAGAAATCCCCAGCGCCAGACCTGGTCGATGTAGGGGGCCAGCGCGCCCGTCCAGGCAAGCCAGGCCGCAGCCAGCAGATTCACGGCGGCAAAGCCCGCGGCCAGCAGACCTATCGCTGGGAATGACCATACGGCGCACGCAGCCAGCACGAACAGGGCTTTCGTGTTGATCAGCATCGCCACGCCCGCCGCCGCACCGCTCCAGAATGCCCGCCCGCGATACGCCAGCCATATTGCGGCCAGATGCGGCGCCAGCATGGTGAGATCGGCCGCGAGTGGAATTACCGCCGACGGAAAATCGAAGATCAGAAAGAACCCGAGCAGCGCGGCGGCCCAGAGGCCCTCGGTGCGCGTCCACAAATCGCGCGCGAATGCGTATGCCAGCCAGCAAGCCAGCAGCGCATAGAGCGCTCCAGCCAGCCGCAGCGGCCATCCGGTCCGTACACGCCACGCTAGATTGATCGAGGCCAGCAGCGGCGGCTTATCGAACCAGATGTCGCGATAGAGCGTCTTATCGAAATGCATCTGCGCCGCCGCTGCCATGGGCAGGTCTTCCTCCGCCCAAAGAATGTCTACATGGCACAAACGGGCAGCCAGCAGGATAAGGAACAACGCAGCGAAGAAAGTGCCCGGGCGCATTATAGTCGCGCGTATGAGCGGTCGGGAATGTCGCGGAACTCAGCGCCTTGCACTTCATTGACTATAGACCAAACTTGAATGGCAGCCGATCTCGTTCTATAGTAGGCGAAGACAAGGCGAACATGACCGATTTTCGCGAACAGCTCGCGGTGCTGCGGAAAAAGATCGCATCCATCGACCGTAAGTACGCGGCGCCCGAGAAACCGCGCGTGGCGCCGACGCATATCGAAGAAATCGTTTCGGGTGAGGTAGTAGAAACGGCGTTCGGCATGCATTTTGAGACCGAGCGGCTGTACGAGCGGCACCGGCGCCACGGGTCGGTGGGGATCGCGGACCTGGCCGATCTGCCGGAGAGCCTGCTGACAGCGCTCTCCGAAGGCGCGATCTTGCAATCCCGCCCCACGCGCTGGGCTTTTCTCGACACCGAGACTACGGGGTTGGCGGGCGGCAGCGGCACCTATGCGTTTCTGATCGGCGTGGGCAGTATCGACGAGTCGGGTTTTCGCGTGCGCCAGTTCTTCATGCGCGATTACGGCGAAGAGCCTTCGCTGCTGGCGTCCCTGTCGGCGTACCTGGCGCGGTTCGACGTGCTGATCACTTATAACGGAAAGGCCTACGACCAGCCGCTGCTCGAGACACGCTATCGCATGGTGCGCGCGCGACCGCCCTTCGCGCGCATGGAACATCTGGACCTGCTTTTTGGCGCACGGCGCCTTTGGAAACTGCGGCTGGACAGTTGCCGGCTGGTGGATCTGGAAAATCAAGTGCTCGGCGTAGAGCGGCAGGGCGATCTGCCCGGCGAGATGATCCCGTACTATTACTTCGAGTATCTGCGCATGAAGCAGGCGTTTCGCCTGGTCCCGATTTTTCACCACAACGCCATGGATATTGTGTCGCTCGCGTGCCTCACGGCGATTGTACCGGCGGCTTTCGGGTCGCCCGATGGCGCCATGTTCCGGCACGGCGCCGACGTGATTGGTATTGCCCGCTGGCTGCTGGCGGCGGGACGCGATGAAGAGGCGCTGGGCCTTTTCCGGCGCGCGGTAGACCTGGGACTGCCGGATGCCCTGCTGTTCCGCGCGCTGGCCGAAACCGGCGCGATCGAGAAGCGGCTGGGACGCGATACCGCGGCGCTAGAGATTTTCACAGATCTGGCGGCGTCGCCGAATCCCTACCGGGCGCACGCCTATGAGGAACTTGCGAAATACTACGAGCATCGCGACCGGAATTACTCGATGGCGCTCGAGATGACGCGCAGCGCGCGCGGGCTGGGCGATACGGAACAGCTCATTCGCCGCGAGCAGCGGCTCAAGCGGCGGTTAAGCTCTCATGCACCGAAACTACGAGTAAAGCGCCGGCGCAGATGACGAAGCCTGACGCGAAATACCAGCTGCGAAACGTGCATCCGATTTCGAACAAGCACTAATGGTCTACCGGTTCACGCTGATATCGACCACTTGTCCAGAAGTACACATCCGCTTCGTATTCCTCCTCCGCAAGCAGGAACATGCATCCGTCCTTTCAGCCTAGCCGTAATTGCTTGCAACGGGGCAATTTGGATCAGCGTGCGCGCTATTATGATCCCTACTGCCCATGAAAACGCTGCTCCTCGCGCTTCTGCTCGCGCAAGCAAACTCCGCTGACCCCGAAAACCAACTGGCTCGAGATATTCTCCGCGAGCTAATCGAGATTAATACCACGCACTCGACTGGCTCCACCGGCAAAGCCGCCGAGGCCATGGCGGCGCGGCTCCGCGCGGCCGGCTTCGCCCCCGCCGACATCCAGATCATCGGGCCACGGCCGGAGCGTGCAAATCTAGTGGTCCGACTGCACGGCTCCGGCGCGCACCGTCCCGTTCTGCTGATGGCGCATCTCGACGTGGTGGAAGCGCGAAAGGCCGACTGGTCCACCGACCCATTCCAGTTCGTCGAGAAAGACGGCTACTTTTACGGGCGCGGGTCCGGCGATAACAAGAGCGGCGACACGATCCTGATGACCAGTTTCATACGCCTGAAGAAGGAGGGC
>DATLVQ010000604.1:0-12465 GCA_035577325.1 Bryobacteraceae bacterium
GAGACTATCCGACCGGGCGGTAGACAGAGCCGGTCCGATTCCGAAGAGCAACGGCGCCAAGAGGGTAATAGCGACATTAAAGAGAATGACCCATGTGTCGATTCGCAAGTCGGCATATGACGGGATTGCCTCGGGTGCGAAGCGCAGAACGGCGGTACGGGCAACGCGCGCTAAGACGAACGCGAGGAGACCACCGATACAAGAAAGCAACAAGCTTTCGGTGAGGAGCTGACGAAGCAAGCGGCCACGGCCCGCACCGAGCGCCTTGCGAATGGAGAACTCCTGCGCGCGGGAAGCGGCGCGACCGAGTTGGAGATGAGCGACGTTCGAGCAGACGATCGTGAAGAGGATTCCGACGGCGGAAAATAACATCAGCAGTGCCGGCCGGCCGGTGGCGACGATGGCGGAATGCAAGATCTCGACCTGCGGGTCCAAGGTTGCGTTCGTTTTGGGATAAGCTTGCTGGAGCCTCATGCCGATCGCGCCCATTTGAGCACGTGCTTGTTGGAGGGAAGTGCCGGCACGGAAACGCGCGATTACACCCGAGTCATAAAAGACCCGGTCCGGCGTAAAATTGCCGGGCGGGATGAAGACATCGACTTCACGGTTAGGAAAGAAGAACCCACGAGGCATGACGCCGATTACTTCGCTGGGCACGCCGCTCAACGTAATGGAACGGCCTACGATGCGCGGGTCGGCCGCGAACTGGTTCCGCCAGCAGTCGTAGCTCAGGATGGCAACATGATCCTCACCGGTAAAGCCGCGGCCGAGTAGTGGAGCGACGCCGAGCACGTCGAACAGATTACTGCTCACGACGAGGCCTTTCAGAATACGTGTTTCGCCAATCCCGGTGAGATGGAGATCGATCCGGGCCTTGCCTCTTTCATCGATGCCCACGTAAGCGGACATGCCGGAAAAGACCGTGTTCATGCGCTGCCAGTCGGCAAAATCCGCAGACGCAACATTGGCACCCAGGGAGGGTTTCAGACGGTCAACCTCAGAGATCGCGACAAGCCGACTGGGCTGGGCATACGGCAGAGGCCGCCACAGGACCGCCTGTGCCACCGTAAACATGGTTGTACTTGCGCCGATACCGAACGCCAGAGTTGCGACCGCGACTACAGTGAACATGCGGCTTTTGCCGAGCGATCGAGCGCCGAAGCGGAGGTCATAAAGGAACGTCTCTAGGAAGGGCAGACTGCGGCGATCGCGACAGTCTTGCTTGGTTCGCTCGATGCCGCCGAACCTGAGGATGGCCTGGCGGCGGGCTTCTTCGATGGTCATGCCCGCCCGAAGGTTGTCTTCGATGTGAAACGCGATATTACTTTCAAATTCGTCGGTGAGATCTTGTTCCTGGCGCGAATGTTCGAACAGACCACCCAAACGGAGCAGGAATGCGCGGATTTGTCTCACGCAGTCACCTTTCCCGGCTTGAAGAAGCGGGCCATGATGTTGACAGTCTGTTCCCACAGGCGCGCTTCATCGTGGACGCGTTTCTTGCCGGCGCGTGTGAGCATGTAATATTTCGCTTTGCGATTATTTGCCGAAACATCCCATTTGGATGCGACGAAGCCCTCCTGTTCCAATTTGACGAGGGAAGGATAGATGGTGCCATAGGGCACCGCGAGTGCCTCGCCGCTCGTTTGTTCGATCCGCCGGGCGATGCCATAGCCATGCAGCGGGCCCATGCTTTCAAGGGTTTTGAGGATCATGAGAGCGAGTGTTCCCTGCCGGATTTCAGCTTTTTCCTGCTGGCTCATGGCTTCTATTGGTTTTAAATAGGAGCATACCACGAGTTATATAGGAAGACAATAGGAATTCGTTTGGGTCGACCAGGCGTCAGGCAAGCTTGCCGAAAGGACACGTTCCTTCTCAGTTAATCGCCGTTTGATGATCCAGCTCCTTGCTCGTCAGTTGGTCGAACGTCACACGTTTTCCGACGATATCTTTAACGGCGATATCAAACCGCTCGCCATCGGTTCCGTTAGTGCCGCGCTTCAGGAGGCTCCAGAAGTTTTCCAGACGGATTCGGCTCGCTCTCACCACCGGTGCATTTGCAAAAAGGTGCGCGACAACTTGAGACGCTGTCTGTGCGTTTCTAAGCAGGCTTGCCGAAAGTTCACGTCGCGCGCCACCTGAGATGTATACACGTTGAGTCGCTTAGCCAACTCGCGCTGGGCATTCCTTGCGCAATGTGCGCGAGGTGACGATTGAGTGCTTCGCCAGCAGTTCCGAGTACGCGCCGCCCACGGCCGGGTGCTGCGACTGGCATTGAATATTTCATTAAAAGAAAACGGCAACTCCGTGGATGAGGACAGCCCTAAGTGTGTGCCGCATGTATCTTCACCTCGACAGAGTGCTCCTGACGGTCGTCAACGAGGTGAACGATCTTATCGGGCAGTTCGACACCGTCAACGGTTACGCTCGTTTCGCCACTGACGGCGATCATTTCAGAAACCGTGATGTGATAGACCGTCTCCCGATACCGATAGTGAACCTTAAACGCCTTCCAATCGGCGGGAAGACACGGGGCAATACGCAGTTTATCCACTTCGAGCGTCAGCCCCAAAAGCGACTCCACGATCAGCCGGTACATCCAGCCGGCCGAGCCCGTGTACCAGGTCCATCCACCGCGGCCGGTGTGCGGGGCCAGCGCATAGACGTCGGCGGACACCACGTACGGTTCTACTTTGTAGATTGCAATGGCCGCTGGAGTTGCGGCATGGTTCACCGGGTTGATCAGGGCCAGCAATTCCCACGCGTGGCGGCAATCGCCCAATGCGGCGAAGGCCATTGCGGCCCAGATCGCCGCGTGGGTGTACTGGCCGCCATTTTCTCTAACGCCGGGGACGTACCCTTTGATGTAGCCGGGATCCAGCTCTGACTTGTCGAAAGGAGGATCCAGGAGTTGGATCAGAGCGTCACCGCGGCGCACCAGGTGCTTGTCCACCGCTGCCATAGCCCTGCGCGAGCGCGTGACGTCACCGGCCTCAGATAGGACAGACCAGCTCTGCGCGATGGAATCAATCCGGCATTCGGGATTAGTCGCGGACCCGAGCGGCGAGCCGTCGTCGAAGTAGGCGCGGAGGTACCATTCGCCATCCCAGCCGTTCTGCTCAATGTTCGCGCGTATCCGAGCCGCCTCGGCGAGGCAATGCTCGGCGAACGGCACGTCTCCGCGATTGCGGGCAACTTTGGCGAACCGGGTGAGCACTTCATATAGGAAGAATCCCAACCAGATGCTTTCACCTTTGCCGTGTTCACCCACTTTGTTCATGCCGTCGTTCCAGTCGCCCGAACCCATGAGCGGCAGGCCGTGTTCGCCGGACGTCAGGCCGTATGAAATGGCACTCACACAGTGTTCGTAGAGCGAAGCCGCGTCTTCAGTCCGAACCGGGAGATCGTAGTATGAGTCCTCTTCGGCGTTCAGGGGGCGGCCATCGAGGAAGTGCACTTGTTCATCCAATATCCCCGTGTCGCCGGTGCTCAGAACATAACGCGACACAGCCAGCGGCAGCCAGAGATAATCATCCGAGCAATGCGTGCGCACTCCCCGGCCCGCGGGAGGATGCCACCAGTGCTGGACGTCTCCGCCCCGGAACTGACGGGAAGCGGACAGCAGTAAATGCTCGCGCACCAGCCGCGGCTCGGCGTGGATGAGCGCCATCACGTCCTGCAATTGATCGCGGAAGCCGAACGCGCCTCCGGACTGATAGTATCCGCTGCGCGCCCACAGACGGCACGCCAGCGTCTGATACACGAGCCAGCCATTGGCCAGAACATTGACGGATGGATCGGGTGTTTCCACATGCACAGCGCCCAGCGTGTGGTTCCAATACTGCCAAACGGCTTCGAGCGCGCCGCGTGCTTCGGTCGATCCCCGGAAACGATGCAGCAGGTTACTGGCGTCAGTGGCGTCTCGCCCCACGCCTAACCTGAAAACGATTTCGCGCTCCTCCCGGTTGGAGAGCTCGAAGGGAACCTGGATCGCCGCGCATGGATCCAAAGCCGCCCCTACCTTGCCCGAAGGCCGCAATTGCGCCATCGCCGCCGGAGCCCGAAGCGTACCATTGCGTCCAAGAAACTCAGTGCGGTCGCAGCCCACGGTCCGGGGCGAGTCGTCCACATCGAAGAAGGCAACATGGCGAGCGAACTCCGTGTTGTATGGATTCCGCGCGAACAGCGCGCCCGTGGCTGGATCGATTTCAGTGATCACATGCATGGACGATTTGGACCGCAGGTCGGCTAATACCCATTCCACGTAACCCGTCGCCGAGAGCCTGCGCGTTCGTCCTGACTCGTTGCGTATCTTGAGGACCGAGAACTTGATCGAAGCGTCCAGAGCCACATAAACCCAGAGCTCTGAGCGGATACCGCTCTCCATGTGCTCGAAGACGCTGTAGCCGAATCCGTGGCGGCTGATGTACTGGTTCGTTCCGCGCCTGGGCAGCGGCGTGGGGGACCAGAAGTAGCCGGTCTCTTCGTCACGCAGGTAGAAGGCTTCACCGCCCGACTCGCTTACCGGGTCATTCGACCAGGGAGTCAGGCGGAACTCATGGGCGTTTTCGCTCCATGTATAGGCGGGCCCGCTCTCCGAAATGACGGTTCCGAATTGCGGGTTCGCCAGCACATTGACCCACGGCGCGGGCGTCGTCTGCCCCTCCGAGGTTGTGATGACGTACTCCCGCCCATCAGGCGTGAATCCTCCCAGACCATTGAAGAAGATCAGATCTCGAGCAGGCAACCTGGCATCCGCCGGCGGCTCGATACGCCGGGTCCGCGTTGGCGCCAACAATGCAACGGGTACGTTGACACCGCTCCGTCCGTCGATCTGGTCCACCAGCGATCCCCGGTTATCCGTGATGATGGCGCGCGCGACCGATTGGATCAGAATGCGGTCCTCGTCCGATATCTGGTCGCCGGACCTGATAAAAATGCCGCCGGGCCGATCCGTGACGTTAGCTTCGAGGCCCGCGGCGATCAACCCCATGATTTGGTCATGCAGCAACTGCCGGTAGCCGGCGTGATCTTCGTTCCAGATCACCAGGTCGGCCGCCAGTCCCTTGAAGCGCCAATATGCGTGCGCTTGTACGAGCTGGCGTACCAGATCGATATTCGCCTGATCTGCAATCTGCAGCAGCACGATAGGTAAATCGCCGGAAATGGAATAGCCCCACAAGCCGGACTGGCCGCGGCGGTTCTTGATGAGCACGCTCGCTTCGGCGCGTAGCGAGGCATTGGCATAGATCACAGAGCTGGCCAGCCGGCCGTAGAGCTGGGCGTCGGCCTCAGTGGCGTTGAGCTGCCGCAGAACCACCTGGCTATGGGCCCACGCCAGTTCGAACACACGATCCGCCAGACGCTGGTCCTGGTATTTCTCAGCCAAGCCCAGGCACGCGTCGCGGCTCGCGCCGACGCCGGAGACAATATTTATAGTTGCCGATTGTTCCGGATCGAGCGTGATGGGACATCGGATCGCGACAATCGGATCCAGTACCGAGCCCTGGCTCCCCGAGAGCGCCAGCGGACCCCTCATGGCTTGTGGATTGACGACGGTGTTCCCGCGGCCGATGAACTGCATGCGATCAGTCTCATAGGAGACTGTTCCGGTTTCGGCACCATGCACCGCGATCAGGTGAAACATCCATGGAGACTGCTCGTCGCGGGAGCGGGGGCGGCGGGTGCAAAGGATCGCCTGGCGCTCAGGGACGATCTCGGTCTGCACAAACAGATTGCTGAATGCCGGGTGTAAGGTATCGGCGGCAGATGAAGTGAGCACCACCTCCGCGTAACTCGTGACGTCGATGGTTCGGCGCGTCCGCGAGCGATTGATGATAGTGATCCGCCGCACCTCGATGTCATCCTCGGGTGAAACGGCGATTTCCGTGTGCATATTGAATACACGGCCGGTCGAGCGGAATTCGGCGCGCCCTTCGCAGAAGATCGCTTCGTACGTTTTCCGTTGCTTCAGTGTGGGCTGATACGCGGCTGACCAGAACTCGCCGCTGGTCACGTCGCGAAGATAACAGAATGTGCCCCAATTGTCACAAGTGCTGTCTTCACGCCAACGTGTCACGGCGATGTCTTTCCACCGGCTATAGCCGCCCCCCGCGTTGGTGATCATCACGTGGTATCGGCCGTTAGACAACAATTGCACTTCCGGGAATGGCGTATCAGGGCTGGTATAAACGCGCACCGGCGCCTCCGGGGCGTTAGAAGTCGCTCGAAAGCCGGATGGATCGATGACGTGGGAGTGGAAAGCAGTAGCCTTCGGGATTCGTTCCTGCAGCAACAGCGTGGTCGCCTGAAACGATGGATCCGACTCGAATCGCTTCTGCATCGGCCGGTCGAGCAGCAGGCAGGCCAAGGATAAGAAGCTCATGCCCTGGTGATGGGCCATGAAGGAGCGAATCACGGCGGCCGATTGGCCACGCGGCACACGGGATGGCGTGTAGTCGATGGCTTCATAGAAGCCGTATCTTCCTTCGAACCCCGCCGCAGCAAGCCTTTGCAGGTTTAGGCACGCCTCTTCAGGCGCCACCATGAGAGCAAGCGCCGAGGCATAGGGCGCAACGACCAGGTCCTCGGCCAGCCCGCGTTTCAGGCCCAGGCCGGGCACGCCGAATGCCCGGTACTGATAGTTAAGATGTGCGTCGATGGTGTTGTAGCCGGATTCGGAAATCCCCCACGGCACGCCGTGCTGGTTCCCATACACTATCTGCCGCTCCACCGCCGCTTTGTAGGTCTGATCGAGCAAGGTCTTTTCGTAGGTGGGCATTACCAGCAGCGGCATGAGGTACTCGAACATCGAACCGCTCCAGGAAACGAGAATCGGTTCTCCACCGGCGGTTGTGAGCATACGTCCCAACGCAAACCAGTGCTCCTGCGGAAGTTGCCCCTGCGCAATCGCTACGAAGCTGCACAATCTGGCTTCCGATGCCAGCAGATCGTAGTAACTCGGATCCCGCCGGCGCTCACTCGCGTTGTATCCGATCGCCAGTAGGTTGCGGGGCTTGTCAAACAGGAAGTCATACTCCATGCGGGCGAGATCGCCGCATTCGGCCGCGAGGCTTTCGATTGCCGCAATCCTCGCCCGAGCCCACTCGCCGGCGGCTGGAAACTCCACTTGGAGTGCCGCCAGTTCGCGCAATGTCGGTACCTCTTCCACACCACCAGTGTGACTGACCGCCAGCTCGTCCAGGGCGCCGTGGCATTGCCGGCTGAACGCATCGGCCCAACGCCTGGCTTGCCTCTCGATCTCGGGATCGAGGCAATCCATCATCTCGGCAGCGGCGGCCGCCAGCTGGCCAAGGCAGAGCCGGATAGCCGCCAGCGTAGTGGGCCGGGAGCCCAGGTTCATGTGGAGTTGGGTGACTTGAGTTGGACACGCTCCTGCCGCGGTACTCTCCAGAATCCGCAGCGTATCAGCCAACCCATCGAACCATCGCCCGCCCAGGATTTTCTGATCGGGAAGAGCCATCAGGCCGGCGCGCAATGTCAGCAGATGCCCGGCAAGATTTCCGCTGTCCACGGTCGAGATGTAGAGGGGCGACAAGGGTTTCAGAGACTGCGTGTCGTACCAGTTGTAGAAGTGGCCGCGGTACCGTTCCAACGTTTTCATCGTCTGGAGCGTATTCGCCGTCCGCTCGATGAGTTGCGTCGCGGAAATATAACCGAAGTCGAACGCCGATAAATTGGCGAGCAGCGACAGTCCCATGTTGGTCGGCGACGTGCGATGCGCAATGACGCCCGCCGGATGCTCCTGATAGTTATCCGGCGGCAGCCAGTGATCATCGGGTCCTACGAAGGTCTCAAAGAACGCCCAGGTCTTTCGCGACAGATTCCGGAGGAAGATCGTCTCACTGGCCGTGAGCCGGGCGCGCCTTCGGGCGAGTGGCAGGCTGATCCACCACGCGATCGCAGGAGAGGCAAACCAGAGACCCAATACCGGCCCAGCCACGGCTAAAGAGGTTGGCCTGGAAAGCGCCAGATAAATCACCACAAGAATGGCAATGGCCGGGCCGGCCCACATGGATTGGCAGAATGCAAAAAGATTCGAGCGGCCATGGCCGTCGGGGTCGCTTGACGGATTCCATTCCAGAAGCCGCCTGTGCGTGAACAGCATCCGTCCGGCCGTTCGCACGACTGCATCCAGACTGAACAGCGCCTCATAGGGAAGACAGATAAGGGTGAACGCCGCCTGGGCAAGGTGTCGCTGGGTCGAACGAATCCAGGCAGAGAGGTGCTGGCCCAGCAGTACATCCTTTGGCTTCTGAAACAGATGCAGAATCGCGCCAAGCAGGGGCGGAACCAGAATGATTGCGAGCACCGATAACGTCCAGAACCAGGCCGGGGCTAAAGCCATCCAGCCCAGCAGCAACAGCAACATCATTGCGGCAGGTACGAGGCTGCGCCGCAGGTTATCGAAAATCTTCCAGCGGGAGAGGCCGGAGAGTGGATTCCTCTGACGGCGGCCGCCGAGGCCGGGAACACCCGGCAGCAGCCACCTCGCAATTTGCCAGTCACCGCGAATCCAGCGGTGGCGGCGTCTGACATCGGCACTGTAGCGCGTGGGATATTCCTCGTACAGCTGTACGTCGCTCAACAGGCCCGCGCGCGCGTAGCATCCTTCGAGAAGATCGTGGCTGAGTATCCGGTTCTCGGGGAAGCACCCGTTGAGCGAACGCTCGAACGCATCGACATCGTAAATCCCTTTGCCAATGAACGAGCCTTCGCCAAACAGATCCTGGTATACATCGGAGACGGCACGCGTATACGGGTCGATGCCAGGCTCACTCCCCCACAGCCGGGCATACCGCGACCGGTTCGTGCCCGGCAGGCTCACCGCCACGCGTGGCTGCAGAATGCCATATCCTTCAGTAACGCGCTGCTGATCTTCGTCAAATCGCGCCCGGTTCAGCGGGTGCGCCATGGCTCCAACAAACTGCCACGCCGCATCGCGCGGAAGCTGGGTATCCGTGTCGAGGGTGATGACGTACTTCACGTTCGATAAGGGCGCCTTCTCACCCACGACGAGCGAGAATTGGTTCCCTGCCTGGCCAGATGCTCCCCCGCGCAGAAACGAGTTCAACGCCGCGAGCTTTCCTCGCTTGCGCTCGTAACCCATCCAAAGCCGCTCTCGAGGATTCCAGCTGCGCGGCCGGTGGAACAGGAAGAATGTGTCACCGCCCGCAGCGCCGTACTTCTCGTTGAGCTCTTCGATTCTCGTCCGTGCCAGCCGCAACAGTGGCTCGTCCTCCGGCAGGGCCTCCTCGTGCGCGTCTCGAAAATCGGTCAGCAGGCCGAAGTACAAATTAGCGACGCGATTGGCCAGGAACCGAACTTCCAGGGCTTCGACCAGCTCCTCGACATCCTGCGCGCTGGTGAGCATCGACGGAACCACCACTAAGGTACGCAATTCCGGCGGAATTCCCGCGGAGAGGTCCATGCGGGGTAGCGTGTGAGGCGTTGCCAGCAAAGTTGCGACCCAGTTCACCAGAGCGACCGCCAGCTGACTTGCACCCAGCAGCGAGACAATGCCTGTAATTGCGAGCATCCAGCCCTGAAATCCACCGGCGTGCGCCTTCGCCAATAAGCCCGCCGTGAAGAGGAACGCGATGAGCAGGATCGCGCCCAGATAGAGAGAGAAAGGAAAGCGACCCATGATCCCGTGAAGAGCCACGGTTAGAGACGGGCGCGCGTGCACCGTTCGCCTGAGCTGGGGCAGGCCTTTATCAATGAGGTAGAAACCAACGTGGGCCGCGCGATCGTCTCCGTTTGCCCCGACTGCGCGCTCGTGAGCCAGCCGGATCGCCTCGCGTGCTACCTCGCCCTCCGTGAGCGGGCTGCTCTTGGCTATGTTTTCCACGACGTGACGGTAGCTGTCACGTGTGCCAAAATCCATTCGGGCGTATACTCCGCCGGGATCTTCGCGCAGCGTCTGTTCGACCACGCTCATGGTCTCAACGAACTCGCGCCAGTCCATGGCGCCGAGAAATCTGAGGCTGCCAATGGTATTGCTAATGGACACCTGATCGGCGGCCTGTTGCTGGTTCTCCGACTGCACCAGCTGCTCAATCGTCTGGCCGGTCTCGGAGAGTTGTTGCTCAATCCAAGTGAGCGGCAAGGCCAAGGCGGGGCTCTGCCCCTGCAGCCGGCGCGCGAATTCAGCCACAAAAGAGCTGACCATGGGCGGGTTCGACCGCGCCATGTCCGCGACCGCCAGAATCAGGTTTTTCGGGTCCTTCTCGGCGATCTCCGTCATCTGGTCCGCCCAGAAGTCCGCCTGATTTCGGTCGATTCTATCGGCGGTGACCCGCGCTCCAACACGCCGGAGATTCTCGATCAGTGCCAGGCGCAGCATGATGGGGATGGCCCATAATTCGCCTAGCTTGAGAGCCGTGATCGTTTGGTAAGCCGTTACGAAACTGGCGAGACTTTCCGGATCCACCCGCCCATCGCCGTGTGAAATCGTTTCGAGCGCAATGTCATAGACGCGGGGAAGGCCAGCCGAAGCGCCATTCAGCAGTTGCGGCAGTTCCCGGCTGTAGCCCTTTGGCAGGTGTCTTCTGGCGATGCGAATCTGCTCTTCGATCAAATAGAAGTTATCGAGCAGCCACTCCCCGGCCGGTGTAAGCCGGCGATTCGCTTGCACCGCCTCCGACAGCAGGCCGCAGACGCCAATAAGCACATCTTCGTTCTCAGCAAGCCGGGCAAGGAGTCGATCCCGCGGGCGTTCCGGACTCAACTTATGTGAAGCCGCCAGGGTCTTGCCGTGCAGCTTCATCTGATCGGCGCTGAACAGCTCCGATCGCAGCGGTGGCTCGACGCCGGTGTATCTGTTGGATGAGCCGTTCCCACGGAGCTCGGCGCTCAGCTGAAGCCAGCTCCGGTTAACGGCCTTGCTGCCCGCCTTCAATCTTGAGGTCAAACTCGCCGATAGGTTCTCCATGCCAAGCCGCGCGTCACCCTGCGACCTTCCCCTCATCAAGCATCAGCCGCAGCCGTGCCACTAATGCCTTGCCCATGCTCATCTCCCCGGAATTAGTTTTGTGCCCGGGCATTCTTGGATCGATGAATTGTCTGCGGAATATCTGATCCGACGCCAGCGTGGTCAACAGTCGCAGTTCCTCGATTGTGAGTTCGAGCGCCACTGTGTTCATTTGTTCTTCACCCTGCAGGTGCGAGATAGATACCGTTCCATCAGGAGAATAGTGGATTCGTACTTTGAGCGTGTCCATTCCCGGCCTTTCCTTATGCCTTGAACTCCTACGGTATTTCGCGGATCATGCTCTCGGTGGTGAGCATGAGCGAGGCAATCGAAGCGGGGTCCTGCGGAGCTGTACACGTCGCTTGGCGGGTCGCTCAGCCACTCTTCGCCAGCTCCACACTGCTCGGTCGCCACGAAAGCAATACGTGGCTTGCTTACCGCAGCGGACCTTCTCCACTACGACCGCACCGTTATATTCTGCACGATCCGGGCCGTAGCGATTCTTCACACGTTCGCTCCAATACAATTCCACCAACTGTTCTTCAGCCGGCGAGGTCCAGCTTTTCGAGTGTGACTGGGCACCCGAAGCAACGCGATGCCGCGGCCTAGTACGCTACCTCGTCAGATCCGGCTGACTTGGTTCAAAGGATCTGCAGAGCGGGCAGGAATTGCGCGGGCCGTTAACCATGTTAGGTTAAGTATGTTTAATTGTCAAGCAGAATGTGCGATATCTGGCGTATTGATTAATCCTATTGAGTTAAGCAGAAGAGGGAGCGAAATGGATGTTCCTCTGGTCATTAGCCAGGGATTAAAAGCCTTTACCGAGGCCACCTGGTGGCGCTGCACGGGTTCATCAAGAAAACGCGCGCGATGCCGGATGAAGATCTAGCGATGGGGCGCAAGCACCAGAAGGAATTGGAGCGATGAGCAAGAAACACATGGGTTCGAGCATTGATGACTTTCTCAAGGAGGAGGGCATCTTAGAAGAGGCGCAAGTGCAGGCGATCAAGGAGGTGGTCGCGTGGCAGCTCGCCGAGGCCATGAAGAAAAAGAAAATATCGAAGGCGCGGATGGCCACGCTGCTGAAGACGAGCCGAACCCAGGTTGACCGCCTGCTTGATCCGAGGAACGACATTACGCTCTCCAGCCTGCAGCGGGCGGCGGCGATGGTTGGCCGCCGAGTGGCGATCGAGCTGCGTAAGGTGTGAAAGTGGTGGGCACGTCGCCAAGCCGTGGTGGATTGCCTCAGTCTTTCTTGAACTCGGCTGGCCTACCTGTTGCCTTTTCGTGGATGGCCACTAACTGTTCAGCAAGCAATTCCGCCATCAAGTCTTCCATTGGGAGTATGGCTAGACGGCCTTCGTCCCACGCCGCATCGGCGGTCTGGAGTGCATCGATGTACCGTTTGCGAGACTCCACTATCAACTCGGGAATCGTTTTGGTTCCGGGTAACGCGAATCCTAACTTGGCACAAA
>DATLVQ010000605.1:0-3202 GCA_035577325.1 Bryobacteraceae bacterium
ACACCGATCCTGCTCAGCACGGGCCAGGACCAGCCGTTGGTTTTCTTCGGGTATATTCTCCTCCTCGATGCCGGAGCCATGGCGCTTGTCCAAATGCGCCGCTGGCTGAAATTCGAGTTTCTGGCTTTCGGCGCCACCGCGATCTTGTACCTCGCCTGGCTCACTACCCATTTCACTCCTGAAAAGCAAACCGTAGGTGGCGTCTTCGCGCTGCTCTTCTACGCCCTTTTCTTATGTGCGGACCATCCTGCTATCCTGATCGCCGCGCAAATATTGGCCACGGCTGCGCTGGCGGAGGTATGGAAATCGAGCGCACTGTCCTATCTTGCCGCATCAACAGCCGTCGCCGCCGCCGGTCTGGTAGCCGCCGGCATACGGAAGCGCGCGCCACTCGCCCCGGTCGCCCTGGGTGCATTCTGGGCGCTCTACGCCTCCTGGTACAGCTCGTTTCCCGGCGAGCCCGCGCTCGGCGCCACGCTGGCGTTTGTGACTTTGGCGTTCCTCCTGTTCTTTGCCTGGCCCCCATGGCGTATTTTGGGCCGCAAAGCGGAACTCCAGGTGCCGGAACTGTTGGTGCTCTCCCTCAACGCCGTCGCCTATTACGGCGCCGTCTACAAATTGTTGATCGTGGACTATCACGCCTATCTCGGCCTCTTCACCGTGGCGCTCGGCGGCTTATACGTGGCATTGGGTCTTGAGCTCTGGCGTCAAGCGCCACCGGAAAGCCGCGACGAACGCCCCGCGCTGCTGGCATTAGGCGTAGCGCTTACGCTGATCACCCTGGCGGCGCCCATCCAATTTACCGGCTATCGCATTACCCTCGGCTGGGCGGTCGAGGCAGCGGCGCTCACCTGGATCGGCAAGCGTGCGCGCAGCGAACGCATGGTCTGGGCCGCGCTTTGCATTTTTGGGCTCGTCGTGCTTCGTCTCTGGCTCATCGATTCATGGATCTACGCCACGCCCGCCTACGCCACCGTCTGGAATGCCCGCTTTCTCACTTTCTTGGTTTCGTCGGCGGCGTTATGGGCGGCGGCTTATTGGGTGGGCGCCGGCACGCGCGCGCTGGTCATGTACGTGGCCGGCCATGTGGTCCTGCTATGGGCGCTTATGCTCGAAGTAACTGGCTGGGCGGAGCGTACCGCCGTGCCGCAAAACCTCGCCAACCTTGAGGCCATCTCCATCTCCGTCCTGATGGCTGTCTATGCACTCGCGCTCATCGCGGCCGGCGTCCTCTCGCGCACCTTCATCAACCGCGTGCTCGGCCTGGGGCTGATAGGAATCGTAGTCGCCAAGCTGTACCTCTATGACGTCTGGCTCCTCGTCCGGATCTACCGTATCGTGGCGTTCGGTCTCCTCGGCGGTCTGCTGCTGATCACCTCCTACGTGTACTCCCGTTACCGGCAAAAAATTGAAGCCTGGTGGAGCGATGAACATCCGTCTGCTTAGCCTGCTGCTTCTTCCTGCCCTCGCCGGCGCGCTCGACACGTCGCGGTGGCAGTATCAGGCCCCGATCGAAATGCCCCCCGGCTCAACCGGCATTGCAGCCGCCCGGCTCACGCGCGATATTTACGTCCGGTCGCGCCCCGATCTTGGCGATCTCCGGGTCGTGCGCGGCGCCGACGAGGTCCCGTATCTCATCGAAACGCGCAGCGGCACCATCGAAGACCTAGAGGCCGAGCCGGTGATCCTCGACAGATCCGTGATCCCGGGCACCGGCCTGCAATTGACGCTCGATCTCGGCCCGCATGCCCGCCACAGCCGCCTGCGCATCTCGACCGCCGAGACAAACTTCAGGCGGAAAGTGCGCATCGAGACCGGTGACGACAACCATACCTGGGCCGTTGCCCGCAATGACGGCTCGATCTTCGATTTCTCGCAAGGCGACCGGCACATGGCGCTGCTTACCGTGAACTACCCAACCTCCACCAAACGTTATGTCCGCGTCACGATCTTCGGCTGGACCAAAACCGGTGACGTCCGCCAGGTTTGGTCGGCCTACCACCACGAGCGGCCGGCCGAGCGCGACGTAATGGAAACGGCCACCGCGGAGCGCTCTGAGGATCCGAAAACCAAAGCCAGCATCCTGACGGTCGATTTGAAGCAGCCTGGGTTGCCCTATGACCTCCTCCGCCTTGACTCCGGACCGTCACATTTTTATCGCGCCGCTGAACTCGAAACCAGTGCCGACGCGAAAGACTGGCGCTATGCCGCCAGTGGCGCCATCTTTCAAACCGCGAATGAAACTTCCGAGGGCCTGGCGTTTGCGACACGCCATGACCGGTACTTGCGGCTGCGCATCTACAATGGCGACGACAAGCCCATCCCCGTGAAGAGCGTCGTTTTGGAAGCCACCGTGCGTCTGGTGAAATTTCGTTTGGCCGGCGCCGGAGCATTTCATCTCCTCACGGGAAACCCGGCCGCGAACCCTCCGGCTTACGATTTCGCCGCCGTCATCGCGCGGGA
The DNA here is from genome assembly GCA_035577325.1 of Bryobacteraceae bacterium. GTDB lineage: Bacteria > Acidobacteriota > Terriglobia > Bryobacterales > Bryobacteraceae > QHXW01. The sequence goes on from DATLVQ010000605.1 coordinate 2,464, forward strand.
AGCGCCCCAGCCTGAGGTCCCGGCCATCCTGCGATCGCCCGGCCCTAACCCCGCCTATCGGCCTCCGCCACCGCCGGTGAAACCGTGGAGCGAACGTTACCCTCAAGTCCTTTATGGCATATTGCTTATAGCTGTTTTAATCATGGGATACATAACCATCAGGTTCATGTTAAAGGTGAAGGGCGCGGCGAACTAATCCGGGTTCCCGATCTTGCACAGCGGATCGCCCACCACGATGTTCTGCCAGCTCAAACCCGGAATCGAAAGGTAGTAACTCTCGGCTAGGTTGCGGCCGCTGAAATATGCCGGAAATAAATATTGGGGATGCGGTGTCGCCGCCAGATAAGGCTCGTACACGTGGCCGGAGCATCCGCTCGCGCCTTCGTGAATGTAATCTGCTGTCAGCGTTTGCGGAGATCCGGCGAAAAGGTGTGCCCTGTCTTCCCACGTCGTGATGTTCCACGAATCCGGCGGGCGCTCGAAAGTCCGGCCGTCAGTTGAAACAAATTCTGTCGCAATCGCCCCCGGCAGCCACGTGAATCCCAGCATGCGCTGCTTGCGGTCGTGATCGTTCGAGCCCCATCCCGCGTAACCGATCACGTCACGCTGGTTGTAGAGCACTGTTGCCGTTTCGTCGATCACTACACGCTCCGCCGGGACGGCGTGCGCCGCCTCGCGCAGCCATTCGTTGGCGCCGTCCCCGCCACTCGCCTTGAGATCGAAAACGAACTTGCCTCGG